>DASTTJ010000164.1:0-15865 GCA_035760205.1 Steroidobacteraceae bacterium
CACGCCACCCGCGGGCCACGCGACATTGGCCAGCAACATCAGCACGGCCGCGCACGAAAGTCGCATAGTCACTGAGGAAAGACAGCTCACATTTGAATTTTGCATGGGCGCGGAAACTACGCGGGCCGCGCCCGCCGTGCCACTGGCACTTGAACAGTTTGCGAACTGCGTCAGCCTCGCCCATTAAGGGCGCGCGTTTCTTTTGCATCGCGCCAGCGCGGTGCGGCTTCATACCGTGTCTACGATGAGTTTATTTCAGCAACGCTTTACTTTTACGCAGCGTCCTGCTCCGCCTTCAGCAGGCTCGTCGCATTTCGCTCCACCCAACGGCTGAACAGGCTCGCAAGCCGCGCCAGTGAGCGGCCGAGCGCCGTGAGCTTGTATTCCACGCGCGGAGGAACCTCGGGATAACTCTTACGGCTGATGAGCCCGAAGCCCTCCAGCTTCCGCAGTGTCTGGATCAGCATTTTTTCCGACACGCCATCGACGCCGCGGCGAATCTCCGCCGTACGCATCGGCCCGTTCGCAAGCTGCGTGACGATGAGCAGCGTCCATTTCTCCGCGAGCACCGCCATCACGCGGCGCGACGGGCAGGCGGAACTGAATACATTTGCAGGAGAGTTGGCTTTTGGCATGGCGGCAGGCTAGCACAGGATGATACTTACCAAAAGGTTAGTACCACCCGGATTTTCATCGGAGGGGGTACTTACCACCAGGTAAGTACTTGTGCCTCGGGGAGTGGGTCTCCAGAATGCCCGCCTCCCGAATCAAGACAACGAAATGGAGTATGTCATGCAGTTGTATTTCTCCCCCGGCGCCTGCTCACTCGCCTCGCACATCACCGCGCTTGAAGCCGGTCTGCCTGTCGAGCTCAAGCGCGCCGACACCAAGACGAAGAAGCTCGAAGACGGTTCCGACTACTTCGCCATCAATTCCAAGGGCGCCGTGCCGGCGCTCAAACTCGACAGCGGCCAGATTCTCACCGAAGGCGTGGCCATCATGCAGTACCTCGCAGATCAGAAGCCCGAGAGCAATCTTGCGCCGAAGAACGGCACGATCGAGCGTTACCGCGTACAGGAATGGCTGAACTACATCACCAGCGAAGTGCACAAGAGCTTCTCGCCGCTGTGGACGCCTTCGAATGACCAGGCCGTGAAGGACTACGCGCTCACGAACCTCAAGAAGAAGTTCGACTGGCTGAACACGCAGCTCGCGGGCAAAAAGTACCTGATGGGTGACTCGTTCACTGTTGCCGACGCGTATCTGTTTACCGTGGTGAACTGGACCACTCCGCTCGGCATCGATCTGGCTCCGTGGGCGGCCCTGAAGGAATTCCAGGCTCGCGTCGCGGCGCGCCCGCACGTTCAGGAAGCCATGGCTGCCGAAGGCCTGATCAAGAAAGCCGCCTGATCGGGGACGCATCCCAATTGGAATTGAGGGCCGTACCTCACGTAGGTGCGGCCCCTTTCAGATCAAGTAGACGGTGCCGGCGGCAATCGCCGCAAGTCCGGCCACCAGCGACACGATTCCCGCGTGCGGAATCACCTTCTCGATGAGCACGAAGATCATGAGTCCGGCGATCCAGTAGAAGTTCATGACTCCGAACGCGAACAACAGGACCATGAGCATCCAGCAGCAGCCAATGCAGTACCAGCCATGCAACGCGCCAAGCCGCAGCGAACCGCGGCTGCCGGGCTGAAATCCGCCGTGCCGCTGCACGAAAGAAAGTGGTGTGCGACATTGTGAAAGGCACGACTGCTTGATGGGCAGCCACTGGTAGATACCTGCGGCGATCAGCGCCGCGCCGGCGAGCCCACGGCTGGTGCCGGCCATCATTGGTGTAATCAGTGCGCGCGACTCCAGCAACCATTGCAGCACGGTCGCGGCTGCCGAGAATACGGCCCAGGATAGTAGATAGCCCGCGACGAACGCGCTTGCCGGAGCGAATGCCTGCCCCGTCCCGACGCTGCTCCGGCCGACCGCGACATACAGCAGCACCATCGGCGCGACCGACGGCGTCATCATGCCGATCATCATCACCACCCACATGGCGAACATGAACAGGAAGTGCCACGCGGTCCACGGGATGAAGTGCGGCGACATCATCCCCGACATGTCGAAGCCGGTGCCAAGCCACCAGGTGTAGCCGAGCGCGAGAGCAGTCAGCGTCAGCAACGCGCCGATGATGACCCAGCGGTCGCGGCGAAGTGCGAACCCGATCGGTACGGCGCTGGTCAGTGGATTATGCCGTCCTGACAAAGATGCAACTCGGCGAACTGGCCATAGGAATCCGCCAGCTCGTAGCTGATCGGCCCGGATGTCCTGGTCCAGCCGCGGCCGATTTCGGCGACCTTGAATTCGAAACCGCCGACGGGCTCGATGCGGATGCGGTGTTCCTCGCCCGAGACTGGATTGACGATGGGCTCACCGCGCTGATCGATGTACCCGGGCACACGCAGATGGGCACGGCGTTTGTCGATGTCCACGTCGAAGTCGATGTCGGCGAAGACCGGGTCGTGGACTTTGGTCAGCATGGAGAAGAAGACCTGAAACATGGTGGCGCCCGGCCTGGTGTCCTGGCCGCTCATGATTCGCAACAGCGCATTGCGCTGCGCTTCGTTCGCGCGCCGGTCGACGATCGGCACCGCTTCGCCATTCCCCATGTGGATGGCGCCCGGGTATTTGAAGATGCCGGCGAGACGCAGTCCATCGAGCGACACCTCGCCGTGATGTCCCTTCTCGATTTGAATGCCAACCACTGCCCAGCACTTGCCGTATGTCGGCAGCGCGTTGAACTGGCAGGGGCACCCGTAGGAGCAGTTGCAGTTGGCGAACTCACGCCCGTGCAGGGTCCACTTCGTGTCAGTCATGGTGCCTCCGTCGGAACGATCTCCGGCGCTGATTGAATCACGCGTTCAACGAAACTGACAACCCGTGTGCGGCCGCTGCGTTGCAGCGGCCGCGGAGCGACATGCCCCGCGACCGCCCGGCCTGCCGCCGTACGTTGCGCTCAGCCCACTTTCTTGAGCGCCGGGGCGCGCAACAGCGCGAAATCCACCGTATTGAAGTTGTTCTCCGCCACTTCCTTGTAGAGCTTCATCGCTTCGTCTTTGCCGTTCGTGGCTTCCAGCGCCTGTGCCAGCAGGTACTTGTTGTGAAGCTGCGTCTGGTCTGCGAGGCGCAGTTCCGCAACCGCCTTCCTGAAGTACTTCTGGCGCAGCGCGATCAGGCCCAGCAACTCGTGATAGGGCTCCAGCTTGCGCGCGTTGTTCTCGCCCGCCGCCAGCTCCGCGGCTTTCTGCGCGAGCTTCGAGGCTGCTTTGTAATCGCCCTTCCACGCCGCAAGTTGCCCGTCGAAGAATGCTATTTGCGTCTCCTGGATCTTCGAGAAGGCCTCGGTGCCCACCACCCTGGCGTTCTCGCGCATCAGCGCGGTGCGCGTCGCCAGCACGCGGTCCGCGTCGCCGTTGAGTCCGCTGAACATCGCAATCGTCGCCGCGTTGGTCAGCGCGAACACTTTCGCGTTGAGCACCTGGTCCTTGCCTGCGCCGAAGCCGTCGATGTCCGCCACCAGTTTCTCCAGCGCCTGAATTGCCTTGGCTGGCTCACCCGCATAGACCCAGGTGAATGACTTGAAGGGCTCGAGGAATCCCGCGTTCGCCGGGCCGCCCGCCGCGATACCGCGCGCGTAGTCCTGGCGCGCCTCGTCGTAACGCCCGAGGAAGGAATTCACGTGGCCGAGCTTGATGGGCGAAACGAGGTCGTTGGGATCGAGCTGCAGCGCCAGCTTGTAGTAGCGCCGCGCCTCTTCAAGGCGATTCGATCCGCGATACACGTCGCCAAGCGCCCAGTAGTACATGTCGTTGGCCGGCGCGATGGCAATTGCCGCGCGGTAGAACTTCTCAGCCTTCGCGAAATCCGTCGGCTGGTTGAATAGATAGGAACCTGCGAGCGTGAACGGCGCGGGCGAGAACCACGGCGCCAGCCCGGTCAGCTTCATGAGGGTCGCGCGTTGCTCATCGAACTTGTTCAGTGCGGCCTGTGCTCCCGCGAGCAGCATCCAGGCGCGAGGTGCATCCGGATACTTGTCCGTGAGTTGCCTCGCCAGCGCGAGTTGCGCGTCGAAATTGTTGGCGAGGAACAGCTTGTTGAACTCGAGCAGCATGCGCTCACCCTCACTGGCTTTCGCCGCACCCTGCTCCGCACCTCGCAATGCCGCGTTGAATTCCTCGGTGGAGAACGTGACGTTGCTCAGGTTCACCCAGGCGTATGTGAAGCCCGGATCCGCCGCCACAGCCGTGCGATGCAGCGCGTTCGCCTGCGCGCCATCACCGCGATCCTGTGCTGCCTGGCCTGCATCGAAAGCGAGGCGTGCGTCGGCGGAAGATGTGGTGATGGGGATTTCCTGCACCGCGCCAAGAACCGCGGCCGGCATGACGAGGAGCGCGAGCAACGCCGCCCTCAGCCACGCCTGTGTGTTCGTGTTCATGGGTCACTCCCGAGGGAAACTTCGCGCAATGTGCGCGGGAGGGGAGTGTCGCGCGGACTGGAAGCAATGGAATCGCAGTTGCGGTGAGCGGACGCAGTGAAGCGGCGGACCGATCGGCAGTGCCTTCGTCTGGTTACGCGAAGCTACTTCGCATTCACGGGAAACTCGTACAGCGTGTAATACGCGTTGAGTTCCGCTGGCGCATTTCCATCGAACAGCGTCGCCGACGCGAGCTTTACGCGATAGACGCGCGCGGTCTGCTGCGGGTGCACGGTCTTCTGTTCGGTGGACACCAGCTTGACGTAGATAGTCTTGCGATCCGCGCTCACCGTGATGGCCGTGGCGTCCTCGCCATGCAGGTCGAGTTCGGGCGAGCCGTAGTCCGGCGCATCGCGATAGGTCCACGATTCCATCGACAGCGCGGAGCGCAGGATGGCCTCGCTGACGCCTTTCCCCAGTGGCTGCGTGAGATCGACACGAAAACCTTCCGGCGTCGCGAGCATGGCAACGATCTGCGGCGCGACGGTCTTGCCGTCCCAGGTCACACGCTGAAGCGCCGCCAGCTTGCCACCCTTGGCCTGCCAGCCGCGGCCGGTCTGGCCTAACAACAGGCTGCCGTCGGGCAGGAACACGGGGCGCATGACGCCGGACTCGAGCCCTTCGAAGAACGGCATGACGCTGCCCTGCTCGACGCCACCCACCTTCTGCATGGCAACGCGCAACAGGTTCGACTGCGTCTGGTCGCCAATGAGCATCTGTCCCGCGAACGGACCGAACTTCTTGTGCGTCACCCACGTGGGATTGCCCGGTGAATTGGCGACGCGGTTGTGCGGGAACAGGATGACCGCCCGCTCGCGACGGGGTGACACCTGGTCCCACTTGATCTCCGGCGAGTCGGGAGTCATGCCCGGCAGATCGACGAGTCCCGCGGGATGACCGTAGAACTTGTCCTTCCTGATTTGGAACAACTTCGACGTGGCGACGAAGTCACCCTGGTTGTCGGCATACCAGACGCGCCCGTCGGGGCTTGCACCCACGCTCGCGGGGCTGCGCAGGCCGTTCGCAAACAACTGGAACTTGCCGCTGGGTTCGACCCGCACGGCCCAGCCGTTGAATCCGCCCCACGTGCCCATGACGCTGCCGCCCCCCATGTGGGCGCTTCCGTCACCCGCGTGTACGAGGTTCAGCGTGAAGTAGTAAGCGCCATCAACTCCACGCACGGGGCCGTGCATGTAGCTGTGGTAGTTGGCGTGAAACGAGTGCGCGTCGAACAGCGTTTCGTATTGGTCGGCAATGCCGTCCCCGTTGGTGTCGCTGATGCGCGTGAGCTCGGCCTTCTGACCCGCGACAACCACGAGGCCCTTGGCGTCCTCGGCGATCACACCGAGGCTGTCGAACACACCTTCGGCGAACAGGCGCCATTCACCACGCACGATGCGCCACAGGCCGGCGCTGCGGGTCGCGACGACGACTGTTCCGTCTTTCGTGACCGCGAGGCCCAGCGCTTCGAACAGCTGATCGCGACCGTAGCTGTCCTTGGGCGGGTAGTAATTTTCGATGCTGTAGCCAGCCGGCAGTACGGCGGTGGATGCCGCCCTCACCAGCGGCGCGCGCTGGTACGAGTAGTTGGACGCCGCCGGGCGCCAGGCGCCGGCGGCCACGGCAACATTGCCCTTGAGCGTGGCGTCGATCTTGCCCGCGGGCAGCGTCCAGCGATCGTTGGCGATGGCGCCCGCGCTGACCGTGGCCCCCTTCAACAGCTGCGCATTGACCGCGAAAGCCTGCGGGCTGCTCAGTATCCCATTGACGGTGATTGACACTTCGCCGCGCGCCGAGATGGTGGTGCCCACTTCGACCACGTTCTTGCCAACGCGATATTTGAATACTGGCGAGGCCTGCTTGTCTTTCGAGTTGCGCGAATAGCCCAGAAACTGTGCATCAGTCGCGGCAATACGCGCGAGCTGATCTTCCTTGCTGTGCAGCGACGCCTTGAAGGTGGCGAAATCCTGGAATTTGCCTTCCTTGAAGCTGAAGTCCACGGGCTGGCCAGCCTCGTTGAGCGGCGCGAGAAGGTATTCGCGGTCGCCGAAGCCGATCTCGCGGCTCTGGTAACCGAGCGCGAGGCCGCGGTTTCCACGGTTGACGAACTCACCGGACATCTCGAGGAATCCGCCCTGCCAGATCTTCACGATGGCGAGCAGGCGCGGATCGAAGGTGTAGTTCACGCCGCTGGGGTTGCCCACGTGAATGGCGCGCCCGGAAGTGCCGGGCAGCGGACCTCGTTGCAGGCGAACTTCGTCGCCCACCAGCCACTGCATGCCGTCAGCCAGGGGATCGTAGGGTGCCGCGGGCACGAGCGTCGCGAGCCTTACCACCGGGCCGCGGTTCGACGGCTCGTTGAGCGTGGCGAGATAGTCGCCGATGGCGTCGATCTGCGCGTCGCTCAGCGCATCCTTCGGGTACGGAGGCATCACGGGTAGATAGGGTTGGCCGCGCGTCGTGCCGCCTTCGGCGACCGCGAGCTGGTCGGCGGGCAGGCGCACCGAGCTGTGCAGATATTCACGTCCGGCCTTGATCTGGAAGCGATGGCCTTCACCGCCTTCGACGATTTCCCGTGTGCGCGGATCGGCGCGGAACAAGCCGAAGAGATTGGGCCCGGAGCTGACGGCCGTGCTTTCGAATTCGACCTGGTGACACGCTTCGCACCCGGACTGCGTAAACGCTTCCTTGCCGAGCGCCACGAGGTCCTTGAGATCTTTTTCGTTGGTATCGCCGCCCGACACCTTGGGCAGTTTCAGCTGCTCGAAATCGGCTGGTTCGTGGCGCGCATTGCGCAGCGCGAATGGACCCGCCTGGCGCACGAAAACGAAGGACGGTCCACGACGGTCTTCGCCCTGCCAATAGGCCCCTTCACTGGGACCGGCGACGATGACATTACGACGAAGGTCGGTACCGTTGCGCAGCTCGAGAAGGAAGGCGTTGTCCACCTTGTTGTAGCCCGCATCGAAGCGGGGCGCACGGAACTTGAGCTCGAAGCGCTGCCAGTCTCCATTTCCGTTGAGCTCGAACGCATACCGGCCCTGGACGTACAGCGTGGCGCGTGCGCCGGCAGGCGCGCGGAAGTCGAAAGCAGTGATGCTGTCCGCGAGCGTGGCGCGCGAAACCAACGGTGTCTTGCCCGCTTCTGCTTGCGTGGCGAGCGCGCCGTCCGCGACGCTCCACGCCGCGTTTTCGCGAAAAACGGCGCCCGGCGTGCTTGGTTGTGCCGCTTCCGCGGTCAGGAAACTTGCGAGCGCGGCGACGGTCAGTACGCCTGTGGTGCATCGGCGCAGAAATCTCGGCATGGAACCCCCTTCAGTGCGGCTACACTAACCGAAAATTCCCTACCTCAAAATACCGGTTTCAATCCAACCCATATGAATTTCCTCTGCATTCTGGCTGCCGCCAATGGCGGCGTCGCCCTGCCTGCACCAACGCCTGAAGTCGTAGTCACCGGGTCGCGCGTTGCGACCGTTCCCGATGACATCGCGGCCAACATCACCGTGCTCAAGCGCGACGAATTCGACGTGGAGAAGCCCGCGAAACTCGCCGACGTACTTCGGCGCGTGGCCGGTGTACACGTCGACCAGGTGGGTGGCCGCGGCGGTACGGGCTCGGTGTACGTCCGCGGCGCGGACCCTAACTACACGCTGGTGCTGGTGGATGGCGTGCGCGTCAACGATCCGACGAATGCCCGCGGCGGCTCGTTCGACCTGTCAGCGCTGGACATCGCCGACGTGGAGCGCGTGGAAATTGCGCGCGGGCCCTATTCCGCCGTGTATGGCGGCGACGCGCTTGCGGGTGTCATCAACATCGTCACGCGGCATGCGCCAGCGGAGAAGGGTCATGCATCCATCGACGCCATGGGTGGCGCGTACGACACGCGAGGGATTTCGCTCAGCACCGGTGGACCGGTCGTGGCCGGCAGCTGGAACATGGGCTTCAGCGACACGCACGAGGGCGAGCAGGTCCGGGGCAACGAGTTCTCCTCTCGGCGATTGTCCGGCAATTTCGACACCGCTCTCGGCGCATTCACCACGCTGAACTTCTCGGGCCGGTATTCCGAGACAGAACGGGAAGGATTTCCGGACGACAGCGGCGGGTACGAATTCGCCGCCGTTCGCGAGGTGGAAAAGCGTGATGCGAATGAAGGCGTGTTTGGCTTGGGGGTGACGCATCGCGTCGGTGATGCCACATTCGCGCTGGCTGCGGGCTACTTCGATCGCGACGACCACATCGACTCTCCGGGCGTCGCGCCCGGTATTCGCGATCCTTTCGGAGTGCCGCCGAACCTGGTGGATTCAAATCTCACGCGTTTCACGGCCACGTTCACCGGCACGCAGAAATTTTCGGATTTCGTGTCGCTTGCCTACGGTGCCGAGTGGCAACGTGAAGAAGGGACGAGCGACGGTTCGCTCGATTTCGGCGGTGGGTTCGTGCTGCCCACTTCATTCGCGCTCACGCGCACCTCCTGGGCGCCGTTCGCCGAGGTGCGCCTGGATACCAGTTTTGGTCTGTCGACGCAGGCCGGCGTGCGCGTGGACGAGCCCGACGGTTATTCCTCGGTCACCAGCCCGCGTTTGCGCGTGGCCTACGAGTTCGCGGATTCCGGGTTCAGCGTGGCGGGCGCCTGGGGCAAGGCTTTCAAACTACCCAGCATGTATGCGCTGGGGCATCCCCTGGTGGGCAACCCGGATCTCGTGCCCGAACGCGGCGAATCGCACGAAATCGAGCTGTCGCAGAAATTGCTCGACGGCGCGGCACGCTGGAGCGCCACGTATTTCGACGGCGAGTTCCGCAATGCCATCGATTTCGACTCGGGGCCGCCGCCCATGCTGGTGAATCGCAATCGCGTGGATTCGCACGGGTTCGAGCTCGCGGGGCAGTTGGGCGTCGGCGAGCAGTGGATGCTCGACGCCAGCGTCACCAACGCCAGGAGCCGCATCGCCTCAACTGGCGGCGAGCTGCGCAATCGGCCCGATTGGCGCGCAGGGTTGGGTGCGCACTGGGCACCGAGCACCATGCTCAAGTTCTCCGCGGCGGCAACGTATGTGGGCTCGTCATTCGATTCGTCGATTGCGACGGGCGACGTGCGGTTGCCGGCCTACACAAGAGTCGATGTGAGCGCTGTGTGGCAGGTTTCGCCGCGGCTGGAAACTTACCTCGCCATCGACAACCTGACGGATGAGCAGTACGAGCAGTTCATCGGGTTCGAAGCGCGCGGCATCGCGCCGCGGCTGGGTGTGAAATTCAGTCTTTGACCAGCGGCTCGCCGACGTGCAGCTCGTTGCCGTCGGGATCGACGATGCGGCCGTCGCGCATCCCGTAGAACCGATCCGCCAGCGGCACGGTGACGTGCGCACCGGCGCTTGCCACCCGCGCGTAGACCTCATCGACGCCGTTCACCTGGATGTACGCCTTGCCGCGTACGGGTGCGGCGTCTGTTTCGATCGTAATTTCGATACTGTCGCGGCAGAGGCTCGCGCGATCCGGCGGCTCGCCCGCGGTCCAGCCTAATTCGAAGCCCATGACCCGCGTGTAGAAGTCGATGGAGCGCTGGAGGTTCGCGACCTGGAAGATAGGCGCGATGGAGTGAAACCTGGACTCTTCGCTCATGGGCGATCCCTCACTAGTTTGATGACGTCGAGAACCGCATCGACGATGAGTTGCGGCTCCTCGCGCTGAATGTTGTGCCCGGACCTGGCGGCGATCACCTGCCGGCTGTGGGTCGACAAGCCTAACAACTCGCGCTGCAATTCCTGGTGAATGCGGCTCGCGTCATGCTGTTTTGCCGGCGGGATCATCGGATCCATCGCGGTCGGACTCGCGGTGATCACGACCAGCGGCTTCGTACCGATACCCTTCGCTGTGCGCAGCAATGCGGCGTTGGCATCGAGGTCGATCCACTCGGCGGACTTTGTGAGGTCAGGGCGGACAGGTGAATCCGCATCGCTGGTATCGACGAGTACCATCCCCGCGATGAGCTTCGGATACCGGCTCGCAAAGATGCGGCAGTTGGAGCCGCCAAACGAATGGCCCACGCAGATGATGGGCGTGGCGATCTTCTCGTTGCGCAGCAGCGCACACAGGTCGGTGGCGACATCGCCGCTGGTGCGTGGCTGGGGCGCCTTGCCGCTGCGGCCGAGTCCGGCGCGGTCGTAGACACACACCCGCGTCGCCTTTTCCATTTCGGATATGACAAGCAGCCAGGGCGGGCGGAAACCATGCGTCTGCACCCAGGAATTCAGGGTCTCGAAGGAGGTTTCGCCACCTGCTTCGACGACCACGGTCGGCACGCCTTCACCCGCGCAGCGATAGCGCAGATTACGCGCGCCCGCATTCCCGTCGAGAAAGCCAGGCATGGGTTCAGGAGACGGCGCGGCCGCGTCGAGTTGCTGCGCGAAGGCAGCCGTTGCCCAGCCAGAAAAGAGAATGGCGGCCGCGAGAGTCTTCACTGCTCGTTCGACCGCCATTGAGGTCCGTCCCCGTTTGCTAGGAAATGGGGAGTGTCCCCATTTATTTCCCTATTTCTTGAGGTCGAGCACCACGGGCTTGTAGCCACCCTTGCTCCTGAACCACAGGATCAGGCCCAGGTACACGAACAGCATGAGCACCGGCAGCCAGGCGATGGTGCGCAGTGCTTCGAGCTTGGACTCTGCGTCGATCTTGTCGATCACGGCCTTGTCGTCCCCGGAAATCGTGGAGCGCTTTTCCGGATCCACGGCGGTGTACGTACCGAACATGCCGGCTTTCTCGGCGGTCACGGCCGCGGTTAGCTGCGTGCCGTTCCTGGAATCGTGCTCGGCGATGTGTTGCACCATGGCGCGATCCTGCACGCCACCGATCACCGGCGAGCCAACAATACCTGCGGCGAGCATGCCCACGCCGGCCACCACGTTCAGCGTGATGGCGCCACCCCTGGGTGATTGCTCAGCCACCACGCCCAGCGACGTTGGCCAGAAGAACGCCTTGCCGATGCCATACACCGTGGCGGCCACCAGCAGCATCACACCCGTGGTCTTGGAAAGCATGAACAGACCCACGGCAGCGATGGCCGCCGAGATGGCCAAAAGACCCAGCGGCGAGAACTTGTGCACCAGGGGACCTGCGAACAGGCGCAGCACCAGCACCAGCGCCATCGCGTAGATGAGCACCCAGCCACCGGACAATCCGATCTCCGCCATCGCCGGCGTCATCATGGCCGTGATCCAGCCATCCGTGCCGAGCTCGGTGACTGCCAGCGGGATCATCACCAGCGCCATCACGATGAACAGCGGCTTGCCAGGCGAACGCGCCCAGATGCCGTAGCCAACAGTGATAATGGCGATCAGCGCCCACTCGATCGTCATCGACCAGCCGAACACGCGGCCCAGCTCGAGGATCATCAACACAGCGACGATGAACGCGCTGATGAAGCCGGCCTCCCCCAGCATCTCGCGATACGACACACCCGCGGCCACGCGTTCGCTCTGCGGGAACACGCGCGGAATCAGCATGACGATGTAGGTGACGACCGGGATGAGCATGAGCGCCATCTTGTAGCGCCAGCCCATGTCACCCGGCAGCGCCAGAGCCAGGATTCCGCCGATGACGAAGCCCGCGGGCCACCCGGCGTGCAGGCGATTGAGCCATGTGGTCTTGTCGTGGCGGAACTCGCGCGCGATCAGCGGATTGATGCCCGCCTCCACGGCGCCGTTGCCCAGAGAAAGTACAAAGCTGCCCCAGTACAAACCCCAGTAGCCATCGGCCTGCACCAGCAGTATGAAACCGATGACATGCGAGGCGGCGGCAAACCACAGCGTGGCCTTGAAGCCGATTTTGTCGATGATCAGCGAGAGCAGGATGATGCTGATGGCGAAAGGCCAGAGGCCCACGCCAAACAACTCGCCCTTCTGCGTCTCCGACAAACCAAACTCCACCCCCCACGCGTCTATCGAAAACGCGCGGAGGATGAAGCAAAAGGATGTCGCAACCAGCGCGGCGAAACACACCGCGAAAGTTTTTTTGGCCTCGGCTGAAGCCGGCAATACGCCGGTCATAGTGGCTTCTGTACTCATGCTCCCAACCCCCTCAAACTTTGTTAGATCCTAAACCATCTCTTTCAGATACGGGTCCAGGCGCTGTTCGCCTTACCCGACTTCAATACCGCTTCGATGAATGCCATGACACGCGTCCCGGTAACCACATCAGGTGCGAAAAGTGACGCCGCCTTGGGCGAACGTCCTTCGAGCCGCGCGGTCACGCGTTCGGCAAAATCCGAATAAAGCTGTGAGAAGGCTTCGATGAAGCCTTCCGGATGGCCGCCCGGCAGCGCCACGGAACTGGTCGGCGTGCCCGGATCGCCGCGGCGCACGAACTGCGGCGCGGACCCGGCCTCGACCACCATGAGCTCTTCGGGCCGTTCCTGGAACCACTGGATTGAGCCGCTTTCCCCATACACCCGCAGGCGATGGCTGTTGAGATGGCCGATCGCCACCTGGCTCGCCCACAAACTACCGCGCGCGCCGCCCGCGAAACGCAGCAGCACGTTGACGTTGTCGTCGATGGTGCGATCCGGAACGATGGCCGACACGTCGGCCGCGACCTCTTCCACTTTTGCGCCGGTGACGAACTCGGCGAGCTGGAAGGAGTGCGAGCCAATGTCTCCGAGCGCGCCCGCGCCCGCGAGCTTCGGATCCGTGCGCCAGCTCGCCTGCTTCTGCCCGGTCTTCTCGATCGCCGTGGCAAGCCAGCCCTGCGGATATTCGGCCTGGACGACCCGCAGGTTCCCGATGTGCCCGTCGGCAATGAGCTGCTTGGCATGCCGGATCATGGGATAGCCGGTGTAGTTGAACGTAACGCCCAGCAGGCGTTTCTTCGACGCCGCGAGCGCGACCAGCTTCTCGGCATCGGCCAGGTTCGTGGTGAGCGGCTTGTCGCAGATGACGTCGAGACCGGCTTCCAGGCAGGCGGCCGACTGCACGTAGTGCACGTGATTGGGCGTGACGATGGACACCACTTCGATGCCATCGGGCCGGGCCGCTTCGGCTTTCAACATGGCCTCGACGGTGGGATAGGCGCGCGCGGCGTCCACTCCGAGCGCAGTCGCCGAGCGCCGGGTCTTTTCGGCATCCGACGAGAACACGCCCGCAACGAGTTGATAGCGACCATCCAGGCGCGCGGCCATGCGATGCACGCCGCCGATGAACGCGCCTTCGCCGCCGCCGATCATTCCCCAACGAAGCGGCCGCATTACTTCAGCCCCAGCGTGCGCAGCGCAACCGAGGTGTCGCCGCCCGCGGCGAAATCATCGAACGCCTTCTCGGTCACGCGGATGATGTGTTTCTTGATGAACGCTGAGCCTTCGCGCGCACCGTCTTCCGGATGTTTGAGCGCGCACTCCCATTCGAGCACCGCCCAGCCTTCGAAGTTGTTGGCGGCCATCTTCGAGAAGATGCCGCCGAAGTCCACCTGGCCATCGCCCAGCGAACGGAAGCGGCCGGCGCGATTCACCCAGGGCGCATAACCCGAGTACACGCCCTGCTTGCCCGTGGGCCGGAACTCCGCGTCTTTCACATGGAACATCTTGATGCGGTCTTTGTAGATGTCGATGTACGCCAGGTAGTCGAGCTGCTGGAGCACGAAGTGCGAAGGGTCATAGAGGATGTTGCAGGCCTTGTGGCCCTTCACGCGGTCGAGAAACATCTCGAAGGTCTCGCCGTCGAAGATGTCCTCGCCCGGATGCACTTCGAAGCAGCAGTTCTGACCGTTCTCTTCGAAGATGTCGAGGAGGGGTTTCCAGCGCTTGGCCAGTTCATCGAACGCGGCCTCGATGAGACCCGGCGGACGCTGCGGCCACGGATATAGATAGGGCCAGGCGAGCGCGCCCGGAAATGCGGCCACGTTCTTGAGGCCAAGGTTCTTGCTGGCCTTCGCCACGTATTCCATCTGCTGTACGGCCCAGGCCTGGCGCGCCTTGGGGTTGCCGTGCACTTCGGCCGGAGCAAAGTTGTCGAACTGCAGGTCATAGGCCGGATGCACCGCCACGAGCTGGCCCTGCAGGTGCGCAGAGAGCTCCGTGGGTTCGATGCCGTGTTTGGCCATCGTGCCGCGGAGCTCGTCGCAATACGTCTTGCTCTCGGCGGCCTTCTTCAGGTCCATGACACGGCCGTCCCAGCTCGGCAGCTGCACACCGATGAAGCCGCACTCCTTGGCCCACTTCGCCATGTCGTTGAGATTCTGCAGATGCGGGCCACCGCCCGCGAACTGCGCCAGGAATACCGCAGGTCCCTTGATGGTCTTCACAGTCGGATCAGACTTCGAGCTTGGCGAGATAGTCGCCGCTGATCTTCACCGAGTCCAGGATGGGCCGGGTGAACGGCTCTTCCTGCTCATAGAAGTAATGTTTCACGCCGGTGGCCTTGGCGGCGCCGAGCACCGTTTTCCAGTCCACCACGCCTTCGCCCAGCGCCACGGATGACGGGCTCTTGCCATCCGCACCGCGTTTGCCGACGTCCTTCACGTGCAACGAGACCACGCGGCCTTTGTACTTGTTGAGGATGGCCACCGGATCTTCCTGCGCCACGGCCACCCAGCCCACATCGAGCTGGATCTTCACGTGTGCAGGATCGGTGTTGGCGAACAGATAGTCGAACGCGGATTGACCGTCGTACTTTTTGAATTCGGCGTCATGGTTGTGGTAACCGAACACCATGCCGGCGGCACTGACCTGCTTGCCGAACTTGTCGAACAGCTCGGCGTTCCATTTCCAGTCGGAAAGATCCACCGCCTTCATGCGCTCTTCCCAGGAAAGTTTTTCTTTCTCGGGCGAGACACCGGGCGAGGAGCAGACGACGTACTTGAGGCCCAGCGCTTTGGCATCGGCAATGATCTTGTCACCGTTCTTGGCGATGTCACCCGCGCCGGCATGCGTGCTGACCAGTGTGAAACCGATGGACTTCATGAGCGTGAGTACTTCGGCGGGCGTCTTGCCGTAATAGCCAGCGAATTCGATTTCACGGAAGCCCGCGGCATACACCTTGCGCAGCGTGCCCTCGAGGTCTTTGTCGGCCGCCGACTTCACCGTCCAGAGCTGGATGCCCGGAACGATCTTGTGGCCGTGATGGGCGGCGAACGCCATGGATGACATCAGTGATCCGGCCGCCATACCAGCTCCCGCGGACACGAGAAATAAACGTCTGCTCAGCATGAAGGACCCCTCTTGAATTTTTGCGGCACGGGTTCTTCATGGACACCGGCCCGGACGCGGGAGTACACGGCATCGGGGCGTCACCCGTCAAGACAGCCCCGCCTTCGGTCGCGGGTGCCCGATCTGCCCTGCTGACAGGGTGGGTCTTA
>DASTTJ010000165.1:0-13191 GCA_035760205.1 Steroidobacteraceae bacterium
GATGGCAAGAACACGCCGCTGGTGATTCCACCCGCCTATGGCCTTGCGAACGTCAAGAACGAGACCTACACGGCCGAAGGTCCCATCTCATACTGGAACGCCTACGTGGCCGTCACCCAGATGGGGGGCCAGGGAAATTTCAGCGACTCGCGACTCAAGATCGACGTCAAACATTCGCCGGACCGGGTGACTGACAAGCTGCCGGCGCTCAAGACCTATCAACACAGCCTGAAGGCTCCCGTACCCGCCGCGTCGAGCTACGACGCTACGGCGGCGACGCGCGGCAAAGTCACCTTCAACCGCACCTGCGAGGGCTGCCATGTGGGCGGCAATGGCACGGACAACAACGCCGGCAAGCTGCACGCGGCAAGCGCGACGGGAGTCGATGGCGCGTATGCGTTGCGCACTGCGAATCGTGCATTCCGCACGACTCCGCTGCGAGGGCTGCAGCAGCATCCGCCGTACTTTCACGACGGAAGCGCGAAGACGCTGAAGGATGTGGTGGAACACTACGACAAGGTGCGCCAGCTATCGCTCACGAGGGAGCAGCAGGCGGATCTCGTGGAGTATCTGAAGACGCTCTAACTAACGACGCCGAGACCCAGTCCTACTAAAACCCCAGGAGCATGAAGTCCATCGCGGCAAGAATGACGTCGCGACTCTGAGTGAGACTCCCGGTGGCAATGCCGAGTTCGCTTCGCGCGATACCCGCAAGCTGAGGCGTGACCAGCGCATACGATGCATCTTCAAAATTGATTACCGGGGTCAGTTGGCTTACCGGCTTTCGGGTGAGTGCAGCGACTTTGCTCAGCGGAATGACAACTCTCGTTTGCAGGTCTTCGAGCAGGTCCGATTGCACGTCGACGAGCAGGGGAAAGGTGGCCTTGCTTCGCGGATTCTTGTTCCGATAAACAGTGAACTGCGCCACTCAGAAGCTCCGGACGTCGTCCGAGAACGTTCCGTGCTTCTCGACGTGATCGTTGTAAGCCGCGATAGCCTCGCGGTTATCCACGCGCCACTTCTTGCGCCTTGCTTCAGCCAGTTCTTCGGTCAAGGCGCGTTCGAGCGTTGCGGAAAGATTCACGCCCGCTTCGCGGGCCGCAGCCAGCAGATCGCCGCGAACAGTGACGTTGGTTGCTCGTTTGGCAATCGAGGGTTTGGCGCTGCGGCGAGACATCTGGCCTCCAGTCGGTGCGCACAAACTACCACACGACCATGCGCATGAGTAGTGCGCATCACTCGCTATTTGCCAGGCAATCCCGATTCAAG
The DNA here is from genome assembly GCA_035760205.1 of Steroidobacteraceae bacterium. GTDB lineage: Bacteria > Pseudomonadota > Gammaproteobacteria > Steroidobacterales > Steroidobacteraceae > CADEED01. Next base: position 1,270 of record DASTTJ010000165.1, read on the forward strand.
CGCGATCAAGGCCATGCCACACGTGATGATCGTCCCGCCGATGCCCCGGGCCACGCGTTCGCCCGACGAGGCGAGCCGCTCGGCCGAGATGGCGCCTGCCACGAGGGCCATTGCGCGGAGATCCATGACGCCGATAACCAGCAGCAGCGTAGTGAGCCCGAGACAACAGAGAACGCAATGAAGTCCCAACTGTATGCCGTGCCGCCAAGCGGTGCCGGCATTCAATGGCATTGCACGTGTGGGTGCGTGGCGGCAACACGCGAGCTGGCGCGCTTTCCACGGGGCGAATTGCAGTAGCCCTGCGGCCATGAAGATCAGGCCCGAAGCGACGGGCACGGCGCGTGAGAGCGTCGGTACTCGCATCGCAATCTCCGCGAGTACCAGCCCCACCGCGAACGCGGGCACGCCGCACAGCGTCCAAATGAAAAAATAGCCAGCGCTCACGAGCATTGTTTGCCGGTCGATTTCCCGCACACCTATGTGACCGACCGCCTTTCGATATCGAAACAGCATGGGCAACAGCGCCGGCAGCATCATCGCGATCATCATCACGGTCCACATGCCGAGGAACGTGGCCGCGGCGCCGGACCACGACTGGCCGGGCATTCGCATCCACGTCATCGACATCGTCCAACCGCCGGGCATTTCCATGCCGGGCATCGACGACATGGAACGGCACCAGAGGATGGTCACGGCGGCGCTGCCTCCGAAGACCAGCGCCGCAATGACCAGGACTCGCCGGTCGGATCTTTGCGCAACGTGCATCGATCAGGCCCCGGCGAACTACGGTTTTTGGTGCCCGGCACCACCCGGATACTCGTCGTGGCGCTTCCACCAGACGCCGGTTTCGTTGCGGCCGAGCGGTGCTCGATCGAGCCACTGGTACGCGCCCCACAGGCCATCGAGGCCGCGCGCGTAGGTGGAGTACGCGTGGTAGAGGACGCCGTCTTCGATGACGAACGTGCTCATGCCGGGCCGATCGCGCGTGTAGGTGGGCGCGTCGGTGCCGCAGGTCGCGGCAAACTTAACCACCGGCTCTGGCCACTTCGTGCTTTCGTCCATCGCGTGCCCACCGCGCGCGTAGTTGTATTCGATGGTGCCGGCACGTTGTTCCGCTTCGGTGAACGCGATGTTGAAGTCGAAGTTGAACTCCCCGCCGAAAGAAGATGCCCACGGGAATGTCCATCCCATTCGGCGCTTGTACGCTTGCAGCTTGGCCAGTGGCGCGCGCGACACCGCGGACAACGCCACGTCGTGATTGGCGAGGTGCACGGCGAAGCCTTCGAAGCCGTCCGCGATCATGGAGCAGGAGGGACAGCCCGCCTTGTAGTCGGGTCCGAACATGAAGTGATAGATCAGGAGCTGCGAGCGGCCTCGGAACAGGTCTCTCAACGTGACGTTTCCGGACTCGGTCTCAAAGCGGTACTCCTTATCTATGCGCACCCAGGGTAGGGCCTGGCGCTGCTCGGCCAGCGCGTCACTGCGCCGCGTGAGTTCCTTCTCGGCCTTGAGCAACTCGACGCGTGCGGCGAGCCATTGTTCGCGGGTTCCCGTGGTGTGTGTCATTGCAGTCCTCTCAGTGGTGATGCGAAAGGCAAAGTAACGCGCGATATGCGCAGAGCGCCTCGATGAGCGGCGTTTCGTCGGCCAGGATCTTCGTCTTCTCGGCTTCACCGATGAGCTGGATCATGTAGGTGTGCTCGGCGATACCTTGTTTGTCGACGAACGGGTAAATCAGGCTCGCGTGGTCGCTCAGGTTCGGCATCGCGCCGATGTCTTCATTGGTGAGGTTCGGCGCATAGAACATGAGGTGCGGCATGGCCATCGTCTGCACCGTGAGGTCGGGCGGTCCGATCGTGCGCATGATCGGACCCACCATGTACGAGAGGCCTGGTTTCGCCGGCGGTTGATATGTCTTGTCGCGGAACCGCTTTTCGATTTCGGATTTCAGCGCGGCAGGCGACATCCCCTGGGCGCGTAGCGCTGCCGCGTCGAAGACCACCTGCAGATAGGTCTTCACACCCGCGGCGTCGTAGCAGAGGCCGTAATAGATGTCATTGCGAAAGTCGGCAAACTCCCACTGCGTACGCTGGACTGCGCAGGCGACGCCGCTCGTTCCCTCGCGGGCGAGGTAGTAACCCTTCTTCGGATCGAGGAGGTAAACCGATGCTTTGGCGCGCAAGCCCGGAGGCGCGGCGCTCAGCGCGAACTGCGTTTCGAGTGCGGCGGGCATGCGATCGAGCGTCGTGTCGGCGGCGTGGCTGGGTCCCGAGGCGGCCATTCCGAGCAGACTCACGGTGAGAAGTGCGGTAATCGTGTGATGCTGTTTGTTCATGCGCTAAATTTAGGGCCGGGCATCGCAGGGGTGGGAGTGACAAGTTTGGCGGGATTCCTTTGGACTCATTAGTTACCGCTGCGGCGCGTGCGCTTGCCAAGGGCGATCCGCTGGGTGCGTTGAAACTCGTCGCGCTGCGCGACGATGCGCCGGCGCTCGCGTTGCGGGGCATCGCGATGGCCCAGCTCGGGGATTTCGTACGCGCGAAGGCGCTCGTGCGCAGCGCTGCGCGCTCATTCGGCAAGAAAGAAGCGCTGGCGCGCGCGCGATGCGTGGTGTCCGAGGCGGAGATCGCGTTGGCGTCGCGCGACCTGAGTTGGCCGGAGAAGGAACTCGAGTCGGCGAGAGTGACGCTGGAAGAACACGGCGACCTCACCAATTCGGCGCATGCACGTTATCTGCGCGTGCGGCGGCTCTTGCTCATCGGCCGGCTCGATGAAGCCGAACGTGAGTTGGCGAGGCTCGATCCGGCGGCGTTTTCCCCCGCGTTGAGTGCCGCGCACGAACTCACCGTGGCTGGCATCGCCCTGCGGCGCCTGCGGACGGTACCGGCGCGCGCGGCGCTGGCGAGGGCCGAGCGCGCGGCGCGCCAAGCCCGCATTCCCGCGCTTGCCGCGGAGGTGGAGGCCGCAAGACGTGTGCTGGCGACGCCCGCCGCGCGGTTGCTCGCCCGGGGGAAAGAGCGGCCCCTCGTGCTCGAGGAAGTCGAAGAGTTGTTAGGGTCGAAGGCTTTCATCGTCGATGCGTGCCGCTATGTCGTGCGCTGTGAGGGCAAGGCGATCCCGCTCGCGACCCGGCCGGTGTTATTCACGCTGGTGCGTGCACTGGCCGAGGCATGGCCGGGTGATGTGACGCGTGATGCGCTGGTCGCGCGCGCCTTCCGGTTGAAGCTGGGCGACGAATCGCATCGCGCGCGGCTGCGCGTGGAGATGGGAAGGCTTCGTCGCGTGATCAAGCCGCTGGCCGAAGTCAGTGCCACCCCGCAAGGATTCCAGCTGACCCCGCGCCGCGCACGCGAGCCCGTCGTGCTCGCGTTGCCCGTGGAAGCTGAACATGCCGAGGTGCTCGCGCTGCTCGCCGACGGCGAATCATGGTCGAGCTCGGGATTGAGCCTGGCGCTTCGAACCAGTCAGCGCACGCTGCAGCGCGCGCTCGACGAACTGTCCGCTGTCGGCAAAGTGCAGTCCTTCGGCCGCGGGCGTGCGAGACGATGGATGACGCCGCCGCTTGCGGTATTCACGACGGTATTGTTACTCCCCGCGTCGCTGGCAATTGACTAGGATCTGCGCATGAAAACCTCCAAAGCTGAAGTCGTGCAGGAATACGGGCCGTTTGACGGAGTCGACAGCGTGGCGGGCGTCACCTATGACGGCGAGAACGTCTGGTTTGCGTCCGGAGACAAACTCAATGCGCTGGATCCGGCCAGCGGCAAGACCGTGCGCACCATCGACGTCGGCGCGCATGCGGGCACCGCGTTCGACGGCAAACATCTGTTTCAGATTTCCGAAAGGCGCATCCAGAAGATCGATCCAAAAACGGGTCGCGTGCTCGCCAACATTCCCGCGCCCGGAAACGGTGGGGATTCGGGCATGGCGTGGGCCGAAGGGTCGCTGTGGGTGGGCGAGCATCGCGCGCGAAAGATTCACCAGATCGATCCGGAGACTGGGAAGGTGCTTCGGACCATCGAATCGAACCGGTTCGTCACCGGCGTCACCTGGGTGGACGGCGAGATGTGGCACGGCACCTGGGAAAACGATGAGTGCGAGCTGCGTCGCGTCGATCCAAAGACGGGTGACGTGATCGAAAAGCTCGAACTGCCTGCGGGTGTGCATGTGTCGGGCCTCGAGTCCGATGGCAAGGACCGGTTCTATTGTGGCGGCGGCAAGAGCTCGAAGGTGAGGGCGGTCAGGCGGCCGAAGCGGGCCTGAACTTCAATGGTCCGAGGCAAGATTTCGCCGGGTGCAATGCCCTAAGGTGTTGGCTCGCGGAGCGCCAGTACCACACATCGCGAGCGGGGATTGGTCGAATCGCGTCACCTGGCGACAATTCATGTCGGTGTGGGCGATCCGCTAACTACTCATCCCCCAAAAGGGGGGACACTCTCTCTCGAATGCGTCACATAAGCGTCAGGTGGTGCGTGGTACTTTGCGCCCCCGTCGCCACTCGGCGATTTTCTATCCATTGGAGTATGTAAATGTCTTCGTCGAATCTTGCTGTGAGCATGGAGCACACGGCAACGGACCTGCTTTCCGAACCGCCGCGCTCATTGATTGGTGTTGTCACGAACCGTGTCGACACGAACGATGAGTCGTTTGAAGTTCCCAGCGTCCGGCTTTCTGCTTCTTTCAGGGCCCGGTCGATCGTTACCCGCGATCAGGGTTTCAGGCTGTTTCGCCTGCGTTAATCGTCTACGAGCGCCGCCATCGATCGCATCTGCGACGATGCGCGGTAGCGGACTACCCAGGGCTTACTTCAGATAGCCCCGCCACACCCACTCCAGCGCCTGCGGCAGCGTCTGCTCCCGCACCTTCTTGTCGCAGTGCCCCGAATCCAGCGCGTAGACGTACTGGTATTGATACCCCTTGTCCTTGAGCACCTTCGCCATGCGGTGGTTAGCCTCCACCCAGTCGTGCATGTCGTCGCGCATCACGTTGGGGTTGTAGAGGTCCCGGTCGCCCACGTGCATCCAGATGCGGATGGGTTTGGCCTTCGCGTTGGGGATGATCGACTCGTGATAGCCCCACGCGCCGCCGGGCGTCTCGGCGTTGAACGGCCACTGCTGGTTCACGTATGTGCCTGAGTAGCTGATGACGCGGTGATACCACTCATTGCGGTACCAGGCCATCGACAGCGCCGCCGCCGCGCCCGAGCTGCAGCCCATGACCGCGCGGCCATTGGGTTTGCGCGTGAGTTTCACATCGGCGTTCTTCTCCACCGCCGGCAGCACTTCCGCCTCGATGAATTCGGCGAACTTGCCCGACAGGGTGTCGTACTCGAGGCCACGCTGGCTGCCCTGGGCGTCGCCGCCTCCGTTCTGGATGGAGATGGCGATCATTGCCGGCACGCGCTTCTGCGCGATGAGGTTGTCGAGGATGCGTTGCAGCGCGGGATCCACCTTGTCGAGCGCGGGGCCATCGTGTGTCACGATGAAGGGCGCCTTCTTGCCACGCTTGTACTGCGCGGGGACGTAGACAGTGATCGTGCGTTGATAGGCCTTGGCGTGCGTCTCCACGATCAGAGTCTTTGGGTTGTTGGGATCGACCGTACCGAACACCTCGCGCGCGATGCCGGGATAGAACTTGCTGTCCCTGGAGTCCATGACGAACTGCTGGACCTTGCCCAGCGGGACGCCTTCGAGCACGGTGAGTTCGGGGGCGGGTAGGTAGACTGGACCGATGACGAAGTCGCCGTTCTCGTCGATGGGAGCGTTGGCCCCCTTGCCGCCGATGGCGGTGAAGAGAGGGGCGCCGGGTCCGTGCGCAGGGCGGGTCGGGGAAATGGGGCGGACGGCTGGAGCGGGCGAAGCGGGTGCCGGTGGCTTCGCGTCTTCCGACATGGTAATAGACCCGACTAACAGACAGCTCGTGAGCAGGGGGATTTGAAATGTGCGCGTTTTGGTCATGTAGAGTTCGGTCTTAGTCGGCTAAGGTATGGCGGTGCGGAATGGTAAGGCATTCCTCGATCCCACTCCGGCCGGCAGGACAAATGAGGTGGCCTGACAATCATGGGCCGAAAGCCGAAACTTTTGAAGCGACCCTCGCGTAACTCGTCAAGCAAGACGGCTATCCTGCTGGCGATGGTTCACATCAAATCCATCAACGCCCGTGGCTGGTTCTACTCGAGCCGGGCTCCGCTAGGATCATTCCGCTCATATTGTATTTAAAAAAGATTGTGCTGCAGTCACCACGCCTATCTACGCGATGCTCAATGCTTTTCGGTCAGTGGCACTTCAGTAACCTTTGAATCCGCCTTTTCCGGCTCATCCTGCTGGCCGCCGGCTTTACGTTCGGAACGCTGGCCTCCTGCTCCAGAACGGCATCGAGCCGAAGTATTTCAGCCTGTGGAAGGGCAAGCTGGCGAAGTTGGCAGCGGCGAAGGCGGTCTGCGTGCCGACCGAGGCGCATCTGAATCGTCAGATTGGTGAAATGTGGCGACCGATATGTCGCCACTACAGGCACCTCAATGTTCCTTTCGCGGCAGAATCACGAAAAACTGGATGCGCCCGTCTGGGCTTGGTTTCATATTTACAGCAAGTTTCCCCATTTCAAACTCGCCTCCCAAGGGGCCTCCGAGGGTCGCGCGCAAAAGGCTTCGAAAGTCAGCGTTCGAGTTCGTGGCGTCCTCCCCGTAGCCGACCGCCTGAATTTCGCACCCAGTGGTGCGACAAGCGACTACCGGTAGTTCGATGCGCTGGCTGTCGTAACCTGCTGCTGTCAATCTGTTTTGAATGCCGTTACGCAATTCCACCTCGATTCGTGAAGCCCAAGCTTCGTCGCGAGGTTCACTCTGGAGTTTTTGATGTTGGTTCCACTTGGTCCACCGAGCGTCAGTGTCCTTCATCTCAGCTGCTGGCGTGCGGAGATACTCGAAGCCGGGGGACACATCTATCGGAAGCACTTCACCCATCGATTGTGTCGGCGAAGTTGCCCCAAGCCCCGACGCCGGAACTGTAGGGCGCGGTGCGGTGCTCATGGTGCTGCTTCCAACTGTTGCAGGAGCACTCGTGGGCTCAGGTGTCACCGAAACCATGGTGCTTGAAAGCGCAGGCTCCGCCGCCGAATCTGGTTTATCAATTCGCGTTGTCAACCAGACCACCGTCGCGACGGCGGCCATCCCGGCGATCGCCAAAACAATGCGCCTATCCATTTGCGGAATCTAATCTTAAACGCCAGAGCGCGCTACCTATTACGCAGCAACAGAGATCCTTCCTGCCTAAGCGCGAAGAAGTTTCTGGTATTAGTAAGTGTCTTGCGGTGATCGCGCGTCGCACGCGGAGTCGCTGTAGCGCATCGTGCAAGTCGCGCCATGCAATCTGCGGAGGTCGGTCGGAAGTGATCAAGGACCGATTGGTCCAATTGCGTTCGGCGGAGCCTTCAAAGCTCCGCAGCGATTCTTCAGCCCTTCAGGAACGCGAGCAGGTCGGTGACGATGCGCTTCTTGTCGGTGGCCAGAACCCCATGCGGCGACCCCTGATACTCAATCAGCGTCGAATCCTTGATCCCTTTCGCCGCCGCTCTCGCCGACGCCTCTATCCCCACATTCTCATCCGCCGTCCCATGAATGATGAGCGTCGGCATTTTGAACGACGCCAAATCCGGCCGGAAATCCGTCTTGAAGAACGACTGCGCGCAGGCGAGGGTGGCGTTCAATCCCGCCTGCATGGCGACGATCCACGACAAGTGCAGGACTTCTTCGCTCACTTGCGTTGAACCCGTCTTTCCCACGCCATAGAACTTCTTGAAGAACGCGACGAAGAACTTCGCACGGTCCTTCTGAATGTTATCCAACGTCTCCTCGAGTGCTGTCTCTTCAGTACCGTGAGGGTTGTCAGGTGTCTTGAGTTTGTACGGCACGATGGACGCGATGAGCCCGGCCTTGGCGACGCCCTCGCCGTTGTACTTGGTCATGTACCGCGCGACTTCGCCGCCGCCCATGGAGAAGCCGAAGAGCGCGGCGTCCTTGACCCCGCAGTGTTTGAACACGGCGCGGAGATCATCGGTGAGCGTGTCGTAGTCGTAGCCGGTCCAGGGTTGTGAGGATCTGCCAAATCCCCGGCGGTCGTAGGCGATGACGCGGTAGCCCGCGTTCGCGAGCGCGTATGCCTGGGCCTCCCACGAGTCCGCGCTGAGCGGCCATCCGTGAACCAGTACGACGGGCCGGCCTTTGCCCCAATCCTTGTAATAGAGCTGGGTGGTGTCGGCGGTGGTGACGTACGGCATGGCTGCTCCTTGGCGCGGAAAGGCCGAGTATTCGTAACGGGTCAGCGGAGCGGCAGGAGCGGGCAGGCTGGACTTCCGTGGTCCCTTGCTGACAGCGCGGCTCGTAGTAGAGTTGCGCGCCATGATCACTCGAAGACAAACATTGAAAGGTGGCCTCGCGCTGGGCGCCTGCGCTTCTGGCGCGCTGCGCTCAGCGATGGCATCGGATTCGCCTGCAGGCGATGGGCTCCTGCGGCTCTGGTATCGGCAGCCGGCAGAGCAATGGACGGAAGCGCTGCCCCTCGGCAACGGCCGGATGGGCGCGATGATCTTCGGGGGTGTGGCGCGAGAACGCTTGCAGCTCAACGAAGACACGCTGTACGCGGGTGGTCCTTATGACCCTTCGAACCCCGAGGCATTGGCGACGCTGCCGCGCGTGCGCGCACTGATTGCCGAGGGCAAGTACCTGGAGGCGCAGAACCTCGCGCAGGAAAAAATGATGGCGCGGCCCATGCGCATGCCGTCGTACCAGACGGTTGGCGATCTGGTGTTCACCTTCGGCGCTTCGGCGTTCGCGGAAAACTACGAGCGGGAACTCAACCTTCACACCGCCTGCGCCCGCGTCAGTTTTACGCAAGAGGGCGTCAGGTTTGTGCGCGAGACGTTTGCCTCGGCGGTGGACCAGGTGATCGTGACGCGCATTGCGGTGGATCGGCCGGGCGCGTTGAGCTTTCGCGCCAGCTTCGAAACGCCGATGCCGGGCAGCGTCGCCATCGACGGCGGCCACCTGGTGCTCAATGGCCACAACACCTCACAACAAGGTGTGCCGGCCCGGCTTAAATTTCAGGCGCGCGCGGCGGTCATGGCCGAAGGCGGCGAAGTGAAGCTGGCCGATGGCCAGTTCGTGGTCACGGGGGCCAATTCCGCGATTGTGCTGGTGGCCATCGGCACCAGCTTCCGCCGCTTCGATGATGTCTCGGGAGATCCGGCCGAAAAGACCCGTGTTCAGGTTGCAGCCGCCGCGTCGAAAACTTACGACGCACTGCGCGCCGCGCACATGACCGATCACGCGCGGCTGTTCAGTCGCGTGAAGCTCGACCTGCCCGTCACTGCGGCGGCCCAGCAGCCCACGGATCTGCGCATCCGCGCCTCGCAAACCAGCGACGATCCGCAGCTGGCGGCGCTGTATTTCCAGTACGCACGTTATCTACTGCTCGGCTGCTCGCGGCCCGGAACGCAGCCGGCGAACCTGCAAGGCCTCTGGAACGACAAGCTTTCCGCGCCGTGGGGATCGAAGTACACGATCAACATCAACACCGAGATGAACTACTGGCCCGCGGAGCCGGCGAACCTGGCCGAGTGCGTGCAGCCGCTGGTGTCGATGGTGAAGGACCTGGCGATCACGGGCGCAGTGACGGCCCGCGTGAATTACGGCGCGCGTGGCTGGGTGGCGCATCACAACACGGATCTGTGGCGCGCCACGGGTCCCATCGACGGTGCAAATTGGGGAATGTGGCCCACCGGTGGCGCCTGGCTCTGCCAACACCTGTGGGATCACTACGACTACGGCCGCGACCGAAAATACCTGGCGGACGTCTTCCCGGTGATGAAGGGTGCCGCGCAGTTTTTTCTCGACACGCTGGTGCCCGATCCTTCCGGCCAATTCCTGGTGACCAGCCCTTCGATTTCGCCCGAGAACCTGCATCCGCACGGCGCGGCGATTTGCGCGGGCCCGGCCATGGATAGTCAGATCCTGCGTGACCTGTTTGCCAACTGCATTCGCGCGTCGGAGATTCTCGGCGTCGATGCGGAGTTCCGGGCGGCCTGCCGGGCAACTCGCGCCAGATTGCCGCCGGACCGTATCGGCAAGGCGGGGCAACTCCAGGAGTGGATGGAAGATTGGGACATGGACGCGCCGGAGCGCGATCATCGCCACGTCTCGCATCTGTATGGTTTGTTTCCCAGCGAACAGATCAACCTGCGTCGTACGCCCGAGTTGGCCGCAGCGGCCAAGCGCTCGCTCGAACTTCGCGGGGATCTATCCACCGGCTGGGCCATCGCCTGGCGCATCAATCTCTGGGCGCGGCTGCGTGATGCAGAGCACACGCACGGCGTGATCAAACTGCTGCTGGATCCTTCGCGTACCTACCCCAACATGTTCGACGCGCATCCGCCGTTCCAGATCGATGGAAACTTCGGCGGTGCGAACGGCATCGTCGAGATGCTGATGCAGTGTGTGGATGGCGAAATCGAGCTGCTGCCGGCTCTTCCACGTGCGTGGCCGTCCGGTTCCGTGAGCGGCCTGCGCGCCCGGGGCGGGTTTGAAGTCGACATCGCCTGGCGCGAGGGTGAGTTGGTGTCCGTGCAGATTCGCGGAGCACCCGGCGGCGTTGCGACGGTGCGCTACCGCGAGAAACTGAGGAAGGTGCGGGTCGCAAAGGCCAGAAGCTTCACGCTTCAGCGTGGAGACATCTGAGACTCAAGCGTATCCGCAAACATGTCGAAGCAGCCGGCCACGCAGAAGCGAGGAGTTGGCCGCAGCCAGAAAGAGACGGCGCCGCAGCGGTGAAAATCCCGAGTCATCGAGTCGCGACCAGAAGCGGCTGACGCGCGCGTACCGGTCGACCTGTCGCTTGCGTTGCAATTGAAACGCTGTCAATGCGGCCGTTACGTCGCCGGAGAAATTGCTCAGGCATTGCGCCACGCACTCGGCATCGAGCAGAGCCATCGTGGCGCCCAGTCCAAGTTGTGGGTTGAGCGCGTGGGCAGAATCGCCGATCACCAGGGTGCGCGCGCTGTGCCATCGGTGCAGCGAGACCTCTGCAGTAGCGGACCAGGTGAGTGCACCGAATCCTTCCAGACCACGGAGAAACTCGCCGGCTTCCGGACAGAAGGTTTCGATGTAGTCGCACCACGCGCTGTAACCGCGCGCTTCGAGTTGTGGCCTTTCGGACGAGAGTGCATTCCAGAAAAAACTGACGAGCGGAGTCTCACCACCGGCCCGCCCGATGGGCAACAGGCCAGCGCCATCGCGCATGTCATTCAGGCTTTGCAGCAGCGTGTCGCCGGACAGGGAGGCGGGCAGCGGAGCGACTAGCGAATAAACGCCACGGGGATGTGCGCGCACGTGTGCACCCGATGAAACGCCGTCGCGCAGACGCGAGTTCGTGCCATCGCAAAGGAGGGCAACATCGAAGGGGCCCTGAGTGTTAGTCCCTCCATGCTCGACCACCGAAATCCGATCGCGCTCCTCGTGGATGCTTTCGACTCTGGCACCGAAGTGGGTCTTGGCGCCGGCGGCTCGCGCGGCCTGAAGCAACAGGTCCGCGAGTGCCGGTCGCCGAATTCCGAGCCCGCGAAGATCCGGCCGCAGGTCCGCGTAACGCAAGTCCATGAGTTTGGCGCCCGTTCTCGCGCGCGCAGCTACCCGGTTGATAACACAGCCAAGCGCGAAGGCCGCATCGGCAAGGTGCAACCGTCGCAGAACGTCGATACCCGCCGGCTGAAGCAGGATGCCGGTGCCGTTCGCGACGATGCCCGGCATCTTCTCGAATACTTCGACTCGATGGCCGGCGCGCGCGAGAAAAATTGCCGACGCGAGTCCGGCGATGCCACCGCCGACGATGGCCACGTGCCATACGTTTTGCATGGCGCGATGGTAGCGCGTAC
>DASTTJ010000166.1:0-19403 GCA_035760205.1 Steroidobacteraceae bacterium
GTCGTAACTCACGGCGACGGGCACCATGGTGCCGTCGGCCTCCCGTCGGGAGATTCTGCGATCGCCGTGCTGGCAAAGCGTGAGACGCCCCTGAGGATCGAATGTAAGCCCGTTGGAGCCGGGCTCGCGGCCTGTGAAGGGCGCGGCACCGGTATATCCGCTGCGCTTCAGGAACTCGGACACGCCCTTGTCCGCGTGCCACCGCATGATGACGTTGCGGGGGATGTCGGAGAAGAGCAGGGACTTCGTCTGGACATCCCAAAGCGGCCCTTCCGACCACAACAAGTCGTCGGCGATCTTTTCAACTTTGGTATTGGGCGCAATCAGCGCATCGAAACGTTTATCGAGAGTTTCGAGCCGCGCGTACGGCGACTCCGCAGCGTCGGTGTTCAAACAGAAGACCCCCCCGAGAAGCCCGGCCGCAACACAAGCGAGTGGGCGTCGCGAATAGTCCATTGATCGATCCCCCTCGAGAGTGGCCACGAGGATGCGTGAGGCCACAATTCGAAGCAACAGAACCGCACGAGTGTAATTGACCATAATATACATTATGCGTACCACGCGATTTATGCGGCCTGCGTTCCGTTCCTGTACTCAGGGAACCCATTCAGCCCTGAATCACCACAAAATCACATATGTCCCCGAGTTCAGCGCTCGCCACGGTCCTGCTCCTGATTGCCCTCGCGCAGTCCGACGACGCGTTGGCAGCCGACGAACACAACCCGGTTGCGCGCGAATCTCGCGGACAACCGGCGCCGTCGACGCTTGCGGTCATTATCAAACTGCGCAAGGACGGCGCAGGCGCACCCATCGCCAAGCTCGACAATGGCACTGAGCGCACGGCAGCGCTCGCCAAACGAACCGGACTTGCTCTCGGGCTCAAGCGCGAGATCTCCGAATCGCTGCTCGCCAGTCACGTGGAGCTTGGTGATGCGAGTGCCCAACAGATCCTGGAGCGCCTGCGCGCAGATCCCGCGATCGAGTACGTGTCTCTCGATCGGCGCCGATTCCCGCACGCCATGACTCCGAACGACACGTTGTTCGCCAATCAGTGGTACTTGAAGGACACCGAGCCGTCGGCGGTGAATGCAATCGTCGCCTGGGACCGCGAAACCGGCTCGACAGGTGTGGTAATCGCGGTACTCGATACCGGAGTCCTTTACGACCATCCCGATCTGGGTCGAGCCGATCGCGGCGGCAAGCTTCTTCCGGGTTTCGACTTCGTGAGCGCGCAACACATGTCCAATGACGGCGATGGTCGCGATGCGGACCCCTCAGACCCTGGTGACTGGGTTGATTCGATCGACAAGGCCAATACGGCGTATGCGGACTGCGGCATCGAGTCGAGTTCATGGCACGGCACGCGGGTCGCGGGCATGGTGGGCGCGCTGACCAACAACGCGGCGGGCGTCGCTGGCATCAACTGGAATTCGTTCATCCTGCCGGTGCGAGTCCTCGGCAAGTGCGGTGGCGTCGACAGCGACATTCTCGCCGGCATGCGCTGGGCGGCCGGCCTTCATGTCGCAGGGGTTCCGGACAATCCAACGCCGGCCCGTATCCTCAACGCCAGCCTGGGTGATGACGGCGCGTGCGAACCGTCCTATCGCGATGTCATCACAGAAATTACCGCTCGCAAGGTTCTGCTGGTGGTTTCAGCGGGCAACGAAGCCACCGTGGTGTCGTCGCCGGCGAACTGCCCTGGCGTTGCCGCCGTAGCCGCTATTCGCCACGCGGGCAGCAAAGTCGGATTCAGCAGCTTAGGTCCCGAGGTCACGCTGGCCGCGCCTGGCGGCAACTGCGTCAACATCGATGGCGGTCCCTGCTTGTTTTCGCTCGACACCACTTCCAATAGCGGCACCAAAGCTCCAGCCAACCACATTTTCACGGACCAGACCAACAGCAACCTCGGCACAAGCTTCTCGGCGCCGATCGTTTCCGGGATCGCTGCGTTGATGCTGTCTCGCAACGCAAACCTCTCCACCACGCAGATGCTTTCCCGGCTGCGTGAAGGCACGCGGCCCTTCCCCACCACAGTCGCAGGCGAACCGTTGATTGAGGCCTGTCATGTGCCGGTAAACAATCAGGATTTCCAAGGCGCACAGTGTCTTTGCACGACCAGCACCTGCGGCGCCGGCATGGCGAATGCAGCCCTGTCGGTCGCGGCTGCGGAACGGCCGATTGCCGCCGTCGCACTGCCCGTCAATGTATCGGCGGGTCAGAACGTACTGCTGAATGCATCGGCGAGCGCGGCCGCCTGCGGCAGGACCCTGGCCATCTACGCGTGGTCCGTGGTCGATCCTTCGTCGAATCCACCGCCAATCGTCGGTGCGAGCACATCGATCGCGACAGTCATAGCGCCCGCCGTCGGGTCGATTACCGTTCGCCTCACCGTGACCGACGACCAAGGACGTGCCGATTCCGCCGACGTCGTGGTTTCATCGAACAGTGCGACGAGCAACTCACCGCCCGGCGCTGGCAGTACACCCTGCGCGGCACCGGTGACTTCGGGACCCACGCCCGGCGGGTCAACGCCTGCCCCGCCTCCAACGCCGGATCCGGCTCCGCCGCGCGGGGGCGGCAGCTCCGGCGGCGGCGGAGGGTCGATCGGACTCACCACGCTCTTCTTGCTAGGTTTGTTGCTGCTGGCGCGCGACAAGCGATGGCAGGCCTCGCATATTTCCCGTTGCAATTGCTAGGTGTCGCGCTATATTCGCGTCGTACGCCATTGACGGATCAGGGTCTCCGTTACAACTAAAACTAAGGCGTTACGTCAGGTTTGCGACGCAGGTTAAGACGAGCGGCGCCCCGGGCGATAACGAAAAAAAGTCATGTCGCGTGTATACGATCGGCTCGAATCAGCCACGCTTCTGCTCGCTCGCGCGGGCGCCATCAAGGACCGGCTCAACAGCGCTTGGCGCCAGTGCCTTTTCAATATCGAACCTGACGATGTCCCTCGCGAACTTCGGCTGCAATTCCTGGAGCTGGCTTCCGCGATGCAGCGCGAACGCCCGCTGCGTGGCGAGGATGCAGTGCGCGCCACCATCCGCAAGATGTCCAACGAGGACGCTGAACGTCACGCGGCATTCATCGTGCGCATGTTCTGCCGCATGACGCGCCAGCAGGAGCTCGAGCTGCCGTTGCCCTCACAGACGGGCGGCGCCGTGGTGCAGCTGTTCGCCGCCGAAGGCTGATCTGCGCTAGTTAGTCGAGCTTGAACTCGATGGTGTCCCAGCGATTCGACTCTTCATGGCGCGCCTGAGCCTTGATGGCGTCGACGAGCGCGCGACCGTCCCATTCGACGATCTGATCCGACAATGATGTGATCTCTTTCGACAGCACCTGATTCGCACCGAAAGGCCGCATGAGAATAACGGGTTTGTCCGAGGCCTTGGCGAACGCGAGCTGGAACAACATGAGCTCGCTTTGCGCGCGATACATTCCTGGCAACGCAATGACGCATTCGGCCTGCGACATCTGCCGGCGCAATTCCTCACGATCCGCTTCCTTGCCGCCGGCCGGCGGGGCCTTATCTGGCGCCGACTGGTTCTTGTAAAAGAAGTTCCGGGCACTCTCCAGATACTCGAATATCCGGAGATATTCGTCGGATGTGTCCCACGCATGCGTGACGAACAATCGAATTGGATTGTTTTGTGACATGTCGACCGATCCAAACCTGGTGCGTGAGTGTAGTTTAGACGCCTTAATGGCGCGCCCTCTCCACATTTGTGCGTCGCAACGTTAGCATCAATCCGCTTGCGCCTGCTCGTATACAACATTCGCTACGCCACGGGCATTGGACCGGCCTTCCACTTGCCGTTCCCGGGAGCCGGCTATCTTCGCTCCAGCCGAAAGGTGCTCGACGGCATCACCGGCTTCGTCAAGGCGCAGGATCCGGACATTGTCGGCCTCATCGAAGTCGATATTGGTTCCGTGCGCAGCGGCATGGTCAATCAGGCCGAACACATCGCCGACGCTCTCGGCCACTACACCACTTACGAGTGCAAATACGGCAAGAGCTCGATCAACAACTTGATGCCCATCGTGCGCAAGCAGGGCAATGCGTTCCTGGCAGCGCCGCGCGTCGAAGGCGAGCGCTTCCACTACTTCGATACCGGCATCAAGCGGCTCATCATCGAACTCGAGCTGGATGACGTCTGTATCTTCCTCGTGCATCTCGCGCTCAAGTATCGCCAGCGACAGTACCAGTTGCGCTACCTGCACGACCTGATCATCAAGTCGCACAAACCGGTGATCGTCACCGGCGACTTCAATACCTTCTGGGGAACGCACGAAATCTATCTGTTCATGCGCGCCGCCGGGTTGCGCAGCGCCAATGAAAAGAACGTACCTTCATTTCCGGCGCGCATCCCTCGTATCGAGCTCGACTTCGTGCTCGTGAGCAAGGAAATCGAAATCACTCATTTCGAGGTCCCGGACGTGCGCTGGTCAGACCATCGCCCTGTGCTCTGCGACTTCAATGTGCGCGGTGCAGTAGCGTCGCAGCCCGCGGTCGCCTGAAATAACCTCCATGACAACTTCCGACACTGGCGCCTGGGCGCTCGAGCGCGATTCCACCGGCATCGCATGGCTCAGTTTCGACAAACCCGGCAGCTCCACGAACGTGCTGTCGCGCGATTCGCTGGTGGAGCTCGACGCACACCTCAAAACCTTTGACTACACGCCGCCACGCGGCGTGGTGATCCGCTCGGCGAAGAAATCCGGCTTCATCGCCGGTGCCGACGTACGCGAGTTCACGCAGCTCACCAGTCCTGAACAGGCCTTCGAACTGGTGCGTGCCGCGCAACGTATTCTCGATCACCTCGAATCGCTGCCCTGCCCGACGGTCGCCATCATTCACGGCTTCGCGCTGGGCGGCGGTTTGGAGCTGGCGTTGGCTTGCCGCTATCGCGTCGGCGTGCGCAGCGACAATTTCTCCATTGGCCTGCCCGAGGTGATGCTCGGCATTCACCCTGGTTTCGGCGGGACGGTGCGTGCGGTGCGCCGCGCGGGCGTCCGCACCGCGATGGAAATGATGCTGACGGGCAAAACCCTGCGGGCCGACAAGGCGAAGAACGCGGGTTTCCTCGACCGACTGGTGTACCCCGCGGATGCCGAGGCCGCCGCGCGTGAGCTGATCAACCGGCAACCCGGGCAACGCCGTCCGCGATTTCTGGATCGCCTTCTTTCGTGGCCGTTGGTACGTAGCCTCGTGAAGAAGCAGCTCACCGCCCAGGTGCGCGCCAAGGCGCGCCCCGAGCACTACCCTGCCCCGTACGCGATCATCGATCTATGGTCCGCGCATGGAGCGCTGGGCGAAGCCGCCTACGTGGCCGAAGCACGATCAATCGCCAGGCTCATGGTGAGCGATACGTCCCGCAATCTCGTGCGTGTGTTCCTGCTTCAGGATCGCCTCAAGAATCTCGGCGGCAAGAGCAAGGTGCCGATCGCCCGTGTGCACGTCGTGGGCGCCGGCGTCATGGGCGGCGATATCGCCGCTTGGTGCGCTCAGCGCGGCCTCAACGTCACGTTGCAGGATCGCGAGCTCAAGTTCATCGAACCCGCGTTGCAGCGGGCGCGCGAAGGTTTCGAAAAGCGTCTCCGTGACAAGAACAAAGCCGCGGTTCTCATGACGCGCCTGACCGCGGATGTTGCCGGCGATGGCGTGCCGGGCGCCGACGTGATCATCGAAGCCATCTTCGAGAACGCCGAGGCCAAACACGAGCTGTTTGCGCGCCTCGAGCCGCGCATGAAACCAGGCGCGATACTCACGTCGAACACCTCATCGATCATGCTCGAGCAGCTCGATGACACGCTGCCGGACCCCGGCAAGCTGGTCGGGCTGCATTTCTTCAATCCGGTCGCTCAGTTGCCGCTCGTGGAGATCGTGCGCGGCGAGACCACCAGTGAGGAATCGATCCAGAAGGCGATCGCCTTCACGCGCAAGATCGACAAGCTGCCGTTGCCATGCAAGAGCGCGCCAGGGTTTCTCGTGAATCGCGTGCTGGTCCCCTATCTCTACGAGGCGATGTTCGCGCTTCAGGATGGCGTTCCGATCGAAGTCATCGACGAAGCGGCACTTCGGTTTGGCATGCCCGTGGGGCCCGTGGAACTGGCCGATGTCGTCGGACTCGATGTCTGCAGGCACGTGGGCGAAATCGTGTCGAAGGCACTCAACAAACAGAAACCCGATACCGCACGCATCGACGCGCTTGTCGCCGCGAAGAAACTCGGGCGCAAGACCGGCGAAGGCTTTTACGTGTGGCGCGATGGCAAGGCGGTGAAGTCCGCGGGACCCGTCGCCGAACCACCGGCAGATCTGCAGGACCGCTTGATTCTCGCGCTGGCCAACGAGTGCGCGGCAGCCCTGCGCGAGGGAATTGTCGCTGACGCGGATCTCGTCGACGCCGGTGTGATATTCGGCTCCGGGTTCGCGCCGTTTCGCGGCGGCCCGCTCACCTACGCGCGCAAACGCGGCGTCGACGAAGTGGTCGCGCGCCTCACGGAACTCACCAAAGCGTACGGATCACGCTTCACGCCCGACGCAGGATGGACTTCCTTGCGCACGCTACCTTAAGCCGCCTCGCTGGCGTGCTAGCATTTCCTCATGGCCGATGCCCGTGAAGTCAGCGTAGAACTGCTGCGAACATTGACCCCGCTCGAAGGAATGAAGCGGGAAAATCTGCACGCGCTCGCCAAGAAGGTCACCGTCAAGCAAATGACGGCCGGCCGCGTGTTGTTCAAGGAAGGCGACGCCGACAAACGCACCATCTGGGTCATCAAGGGCCTGGTCGAGATTTCCGAGCAGGGCCGAACCACCGCCATGATCGAAGGCGGCAGCGCCGACGCGCGAGCGCCGCTCAATCAGAGCGTGCCGCGCAAGGTCACCGCCCGCGCCGTGGAAGATGTCGACGACCTCGCCATCGACGCCGACCTGCTCGACGTCATGATCACCTGGGATCAGACCGGCAACTACGAAGTCGGCGAGCTTCAGGCACAGTTCGGCGGCGGCAACGAAGACAGCGACTGGATGACGACGTTGCTGCAGACCAAGGCTTTTCATCGCATTCCACCGGCCAACCTGCAGGCCATCTTCATGCGCATGAATCGCACACCCTATCGGGCCGGCGAAGTGGTCATCAAACAAGGCGACGAAGGTGACTACTTCTACGCCATCGTCCGGGGCCGTTGCCTGGTGACGCGCGAATCACCGCTCAATCAAAAGGGAATCAAGCTTGCCGAGCTCGGCGTCGGCGAAACTTTCGGCGAAGAGGCGCTGATTGCCGAGGCCAAACGCAACGCCACGGTCACCATGTTGACCGAGGGCGTGCTCATGCGGCTCAACAAGCAGGACTTCCGCGACCTCATGCACGAACCTCTGCTGCGCTGGGTCGACGAGCAACAGGCGCTCAAGATCATTCAGAACCGCGGGCAGTGGCTCGACGTGCGATTGCCGTCCGAGTTCCAGAACCTCGCCATCGAAGGCTCCATCAACATCCCGCTGTATTTCGTGCGCCTGAAGTTGAACGCGCTCGATCGCAAGACGCCCTATGTGGTGGTGTGCGACACGGGACGGAGAAGCTCGGCTGCGGCGTTCATCCTTTCGGAACGCGGTTTTGATGCGTACGTCTTGAAGGGCGGAATTACGACGTCGTCATTGCCGATGAGGCGCCCCGGCTAGAAATAGGGACATGCCTCATTTCGCTGTAACAATGGCACGGATCGACGCTACTTCCAGCCCACAGCGTCCGTTGTCTGCCGCGCTTGCTACGGTTGCGGACAGGCGTGGGTTCGGGTGCCTGGTAACGCAGGATTTCGATCCAACCGCCTTGTGCGCGCTCGAAGATCACCTTGGATCGCGCGTCGTTGCCGCCGAACGCCTTTCCCCAGCTCACCTGCGCATAGTTGCCGTCGCTGACGATTTCGCTGCGCTGGCGCTGCTCCGGTCGCGCGCGTGCATGCAACTCCGCCGCGAGAGCCGCGTCGATCTCGCC
Source organism: Steroidobacteraceae bacterium (assembly GCA_035760205.1). Taxonomy (GTDB): domain Bacteria; phylum Pseudomonadota; class Gammaproteobacteria; order Steroidobacterales; family Steroidobacteraceae; genus CADEED01. Next base: position 7,992 of record DASTTJ010000166.1, read on the forward strand.
GCGCAGTAGCGCGTTCTTCGAAGACGGGTGCAGGCTGCGGCGAGTTTCGCCGGCCGCGTAAGCCAGTGCGGCGAAGGGCCCCTGTGGAACGATCCGGGATTTTGGCAGTGCCTCCACGATCTCGAATGGTCCGCCCGACTCCGATATGACCATCACATGGCCACCCTCTTCGACGAAGCCACCGCAGCTGTGCGCGCCCACGAGCGTGATCGTCTCGACCTGCTGCCCTGCGTTATACGGCCCGTGAAACGACCGGACGACTTCGACCAGCGCCTGCCGTGCGAGCTGGGCACCGAAGGGGGAATGCGCGTCCTTGACCGCATGCACTGCAACCACATAAGCCTCGAAGGCAGCATGAGGTGCATTGATGGGAGTGCCGGGAGCGCGCGGCGCAGGCGTGCAAGTGTTCGCCGCGGCCGCGAGCATGGGAAAGCTTGCGAGGAGCAGCACGTAGAGACCGCGACGACGTGTCGCGATTTGCAGCCGCGGTATGCGACTCTTTTCGGCCCGTAACCAGAAACGCATGTTGCTGATCGTCCCATGGCCGGTCCGTATTCGCCGGTCACCGGATTCTCAAAAACACTCACTCGACTGCGAACGAATTCACGGAAACGTGTGGCGACGGGCAAACCTTAAGAAAATGGAAAGTGCACGAACCCCTCACAAGTGTGACGTGCTGCGCACGTTCGACGAACCCTGCCCTCGCGATTTCGCTGGAATGGCGGCGATCCGAACACGCGTCTCTGCTAACAAGTCGCTCACGACCGACCCTGCATGTTTGTATCCATTGGTAACCGCGATCGAACTACCTGGAACTTTTCGCCGCGTGGGGCGTCGCAGATCTGCACGTCGCGTACAAGGACCGTTCTTCATGCGTAGATCCTGCATCCCCGGCATCGCCCTGCTGTTCCTTTCAGGACTGACGGTGGCGGACGAACCCAAGAGCGGCTTCGCCGCGCCGCGCATCGAAGAACCGGCCATGGACGTCGTGCTCGTGACGGGCGAGCAGCCCGGCCCGGCTTTCTGGAAGGTGACATCCGGCGACCATGTCCTGTGGATCCTGGGAGAAGTGTCGCCGGTGCCGCGCAAGATGAAATGGCGCTCGAAGCAGTTCGAACGGCGGCTTGCGCAGTCGCAGGAAGTGCTACTGGAGACAGGACAAGTCTCGCAGGCTTGCATGCAACTGCACGCCGCAATGCCCAGGTTAAGCGACCCTTTCGCTGGTCGGACGCTGAAAGACGTTCTCTCGCCCGAGCACTACTCGCGTGTTCAAGCTGTCAGCGATATCTACGGCGAGCGTGAAAAGATCGAAAAGCTGCACCCCTTTGCCGCTACCACTCACTTGTGGAACAGGGTGCCGTATTCCCTGAAGCTTCGGATATTCGGTGCCAGTGTCGCGGCGAACGATCTGGCACGAAAGGCCGATGTCCGCGTTACGTGGATTCCGCTTCCCTGCATGACGCAAGTCGACGCCATACACCCTTCAGAATTCCCCGTGCCGTGCGTGGAGCGGGTCCTGGAAGTCATCGAGGATGGCGGCTCTGGGTTGCGACGCCTTGCGAATGCCTGGTCGATCGGTGACATCAAGGAATTGCGGCACCTCGTGCCTGCGTACGCGGTTGCCAATGAAAGCCACCAGCCGAGCAAATGCACGGTCGCTCTCACCGGTGAGCAGTTTGCTGACGAGCTCGTCGCAAGGCGAACCGAATCCTGGTTGAACGTGGCTGAGCGGGCATTGCGGGAAAACCGCAACACGATGGCCGTGGTGCCGATCGCCGAGTTGTTTGCACCGGATGGCTACTTGGCCGGCCTGCGTGCCAAAGAATTCGAAGTGAATGAGCCGGCGTACTGAAGTCAGCCCGGCAGGGATACCGCACTACATCGTGTGCGTGGCTTTGTCGCCGGCGAGCGCCCCTGCAAGGTAGGTTTCTATCTTCTTCTGCGTTTGACCACGATCCTGGTCGGAGAACTGCACGCCGATGCCGGCGGTGCGTTTGCCCTGGGCGCCTTTAGGCGTGAGCCAGATGACCCGGCCCGCGACGGGAAGTTTTTCGTCTTCACCCATGAGATTCAACAGCATGAATACTTCGTCACCGAGGCGGTAGTTGCTGTTGGTCGGGATGAACAGGCCGCCGTTCTTCACGAACGGCATATACGCCAGATACAGCGCGCTCTTGTCCTTGATGGTGAGCGTCAGCAGTCCTGGCTTGTTGGCGCCGGTTCGGCCGGTTCTCTCGGTCATTGACGAGCCCAGCGCCACAGCAGCGCTTCAACCGCCATGGTTTTGTTGACTGGAGTGTGAGCAAGCTTGCGCATGTCGCGAATGGCGTCCGAGAACTCGAATAGGCGACATATCTTGGGTGGCATTGCCGCCCCTGACAAGTGCGTTACGTCGCGGATTGGGGCGGTTTCGAGGATGCGATCTGTGACCCAGCTCTCAAGGCATGAGAGGCGTATCGCCAACTCGTCTTTTGCCCAGCGTTCAGCCACCGCGGGCGGCTGAAGATTGCCGCTGCCGATATCGCGCAGTGTGGAAATCGTGTCATTCCGAAGCTGCGCGAGCGCCGCAGGATCGGCGTCCAGCAACGCGAATGGACCTGCACCGGTCGCGGCCAGTGCCTCGGCCCACGGCCCTGCCCCTCGTGCAGTTTCAAGATATTTCGCGGCGACGTCCCGCGTGGGCCCCGCGAGCCGCAAGCGCGAACAGCGGCTGCGCAGAGTCGGCAGCAGCCGCGAGGGCTGGCTGGTCACGAGCAACACCATCGTTCGCTTCGGGGGCTCTTCCAGCGTCTTCAACAATGCATTCGCCGCGAACACGTTCATGGCTTCGGCGGGCGTGACGATGGCAACCTTGTAGCCTCGGCCATGCGCCGTCAAAGAAAGATCGGCGGCGAGATCGCGCACCGGCTGGATCGTGATCTGCGTGGAGTCACCTTCAGGCGACAGGCGTGTGACGTCGGGATGTTGATCCGCGGCAATCCACCGGCACTCCTGGCACGCGCCACAAGGGGCGCGTGCCGGCTCGCGACAATTGACCCGCTGTACGATCCAGCGTGCGAGTTCCAGTCCGCCGGCACCCGGATCTTCGTGGATGAGCAGCCCATGCGCGAGCCGGTCGGCGGCGATGGCCGCGTTCACTTCACCGCGCGGCGTTTCGAACCACGGCGGCAGCGGGGTCAGGCTCAAGGTGCGGCCACGGGGGATAGCCCCAGGCAGGTCTCCACTGCCGCCAGCGCCGCGTCGCAGACCTGGTCGAGTTTTGCGGTGGCATCGACGACGCGAAAACGCGCGGGATATGCGCGCGCCAGCTCGAGATAACGATTGCGCACGCGATCGAAGAACTGCGAGGACTCGATCTCGAAGCGATCGACCGCGCCCCGCCGTGCCTGCATGCGCTCGAGACCGAGGCGCACCGGAACATCGAGAAGGATCGTGCAGTCCGGATTCAGGTCGCCGTGCACCGCGTGCGCAATCTGTTCGATCAGCTTGCGATCGACGCCGCGGCCGCCACCCTGGTACGCATGCGTCGCATCGGTGAAGCGATCACACAGCACCCACTCGCCGCGCGTCAGCGCGGGCCGGATGAGATTGTCGACGTGCACCTGTCGCGCGCCAAACATGAGCAGCGTTTCCGCCGTGGCGCTGATGTGTTCTTCGCCGCGCTCGAGCACCAGCGCGCGCACGCGTTCAGCGAGCTTGGTTCCGCCTGGCTCGCGCGTCGCATGTACCGTGAGGCCGCGGGCGCGCAGCGACTTCGTGAGTCGATCGGCGACCGTCGTCTTGCCGGCGCCCTCGATTCCTTCGAGCGTAATGAACTTCGCCGTCATCATCTGGGTTCCCTTGCTCCTCTCAATCGCGCGCCCGGAGGCGTGCTAGATACCGCGCAACCGCGGCATTGTGCGCTTCGAGCGTAGCCGAAAAGAAATGTGATCCGTCACCGATTCCGGTGGCCACGAAGAAGATGTCGCCGGTTTCGAGCGGCCGTGTCACAGCTTCGATGGCTTCCTTCGACGGCAACGCAATCGGTGTCGGCGGCAACCCGCCGCGAGTGTAAGTGTTGTACGGAGTGTCGGTGCGCAGGTCGCGCTCGCGGATATTTCCGTCGTAAGAAGGTCCGATGCCGTAGATCACCGTGGGATCGGTCTGCAATCGCATGTTCCGCCGCAGGCGCGTGGTGAATACACCGGCAATTCGCGGGCGCTCGCTCGCAAGTCCGGTTTCCTTTTCCACGATCGACGCCAGCGTGAGTGCTTCATAGGCGCTGGTGATGGGCAGAGCGGCAGCACGCGCGTTCCACGCGGCTTCCAGTGCCTCGGCCATCTTGCGGTACGCGAGCGCGTACAGATCGCGATCCGTCGTGCCACCCGCGAAGCGATAGGTGTCCGGGAAGAAACGTCCTTCCGGATGTTCGCCCGCATGTCCGATGGCGCTCATGATGTCGGCAATGGGTCTGCCACGCAGTGTCACCTTGACCTGAGAATGCGCCTCGACCGCTCGCCTCATTTCGGCAAACGTCCAGCCCTCGATGACCGTCAGCGCTTCGAGCACGACGCGCCCTTCGGACAACTGGCGAAGAATGTCCTGCGGGGTGGCCAGCGCGGGGATTTCGTAGTTCCCGGTCTTGACCTGCGGCCAGCCCCGCGCGCGCAGGTACAACTCGACCGCCCGCCGGTTGGCCAGCGCACCGCGAGTCTCGAGGTCGGTAAGTACTGCCCGCACCGTGGCACCCGGTTTCACTATCAATGCCACGGGCTGTGAATGCGGTCCCGGCGCGCGCATGACGGCGGCGGCGCGTTGCCAGTAGATAGCGCCTGCTGCGCCCGCGAGCACGGCGAGCATTACCAGGGTCCAGAGCAGCTTACGCATCGAGCGGCTCGATGTGCGCCGCGAGGCGCGTTGCCAGTGTATTCATGTCAAAGGAATGCTCGCCCACGCGCCGCACAGGCACAACCCCGATACGTGCATTGGTGAGGAATACTTCATCGGCGGCGTATAGATCGTCGAGAGTCAGGCGCGCCTCGGTGGCCGGGAGATTGAGCACGCGACATTCGCGCAAAACGATACCGCGCATCACACCGGCCACACCGCACCGATCGATTCGCGGCGTGGCCACGCGGCCGGCGCGCGCGACGAAAACGTTGCTCATCGCTCCGGAGACCAGATTTCCGGAGGTGTCGAGCAGCAGGGATTCGAAGGTGTCACTGGAGGCGGATTCCGCCGCGGCCAGAACATTCTCCAGCCGGTTGAGATGTTTGACGCCGGCGAGCAGTGGATTCTCGCCGAGCCGGATCGTGGCCACGCGCAGATCCACACCCAGTTTGGAAACTTCGCCGGTCACAGGCCACAAAGATACGAAACGCCGGGGTGATTCCGTGCCCTGCGGCGCGTAACCGCGACGTAATGCACTGCCGCGCGTCACCATGATTTTCAGGACGGCTCGTGGCGGCGCCTTGGCTATCGCCGCGATGATCTCCGCGCGGAGTGCGGCCAGGGCCTTGAAACCGATGGCGAGCCTCGCGCAGCCGAGCATCAGACGCGCGAGATGCGCTTCGATAAATCGAGCATGTCCCTCGCGCACCATGACGGTTTCGAACACACCGTCGCCGTAGTGCAGACCGCGATCGTCAGCGGGCAGCACATCGCCAGGTGCGCCATCGATCCAGGTACCGAGCGCGGCGCTCATCGCCCTGACTCGCCAGGGCTGTTGTCAAACGCCCGCAGGAGGCCGCGTGCCTTGGCGCGCGTCTCCTCGAGTTCCCTCACGGGAATCGAATCCGCGACGATCCCCGCTCCGGCGCGCAATTCGATATCGGCGCCACGCATCGTCAGGGTTCGGATCAGGATGTTGAAGTCAGCGTCGCCATCGGTGTCCAGCCAGCCCAGCGATCCCGTATAGGCACCGCGGCCCTCGCCTTCGAGCGCGGCGATGATCTCCATGCAGCGCACTTTTGGACATCCGGTAATGGTGCCGCCGGGAAACAGCGCGCGCAGCGCGTCCACCGGCGAGCGATCGGCACGTAACCGGCCGCGCACGTTGGAGACGATGTGATGCACGTGTGCGTAGGTCTCGGTGACCATGTATTCATCCACCTTGATGCTGCCCGCTTCGCACACGCGCCCGAGATCGTTGCGCTCGAGGTCGATGAGCATGATGTGCTCGGCGCGTTCCTTGGGATGTGCAACGAGTTCGGCGGTATCGCGACGATCCTGTTCGGCCGAGCCGTGACGTGCGCGGGTGCCGGCGATGGGCCGCGTCGAGATCTCGCGGCCGCAGATGCGCAGCAGACGCTCCGGCGACGACGAAAAGATGGACATGCCATCGACCTGAACGCGGGCGGCGAACGGCGCCGGGTTCGAGAGGCGAAGCGCGTCGTATACCTGCGCGGCGTCAACACCATCGCGCAGTTTGAGGCGCCAGCGGCGTGAGAGATTCGCCTGGTAGATGTCGCCGGCGGCGATGTATTCCTGGGCGGCGCGAACGCGCGCCAGGAACAGTTCCTCGGGCTCTTCTTCGAGTGCGGCGAGTTTCAGTGGCCGCTGCTCTACGACAGGCGGCGTCTCATCCGCGGCCTCGAGGTCGGCGATCAGTCGCGCATGCGCAACTGCATCGGCGTCCTCCGAGACGGCGTACACGCAATTCGCAGCCACATCGTAAACGGCAAAATTCGCGACCCGCAGCGCGAACGCCGAACACGGTGCGTCGGCCGCGGGCAGGCGCAACCGTGGCTCGATCTCGGCCGCCACCTCATAACCGAGGTAGACGATCCAGCCCCCGAGGAACGGCAACGGCTTTGGCGCACTGTGGGCTCCGGCACTTCCTGACTCGCTGCGATACCAGGCTTCGAGGTTGTCGAGGAATCCACCGGCGAGGGTCCCCCACCCCTGCGCGCGCAAAATACCGCCAGCGTTTCGCAACAGGACCGCGCGGGGTTCGCAAGCCAACATGCTGTAACGGGCCAACGGTCCCTCTGCAGCGCTGTCGAAGAACACGGGGTAGCGCGCCGCGTGATTTGACGCGAGCGAACGCAGAGCCCTGCCGGAAACCGGTACCTGGGTGATAAGAGGTGCGCGCACGTACGCGCTTTCCAAGGGGCTAGCCCTTGAAGCGGCGGAAGATCAGCGAGCCGTTGGTGCCACCGAACCCGAAGGAATTCGATAGCGCGGCCTCGATCGCGAGCTTGCGCGCCGTGTTCGGCGTGTAGTCAAGATCGCAGTCCGGATCCGGCGTGTGATAGTTGGTCGTCGGCGGCGCAACGCCGTCGCGAATCGCCAGGATCGAGAAAATGGCTTCGACCACACCGGCGGCGCCTAACAAATGGCCGGTCATGGATTTGGTGGAACTGATCGAGAGCTTGTAGGCGTAGTCACCGAAAGCATGCTTGATGGCCACGGTCTCGGCCTTGTCACCCAGCGGTGTCGAGGTGGCGTGCGCGTTCAGGTACTGGATATCCGACGGATTGAGCTGCGCATCGCGCAACGCGTTCTGCATGGCAAGCCGCGCACCCGCGCCGTCTTCCGGTGGCGCCGTGATGTGGTAAGCATCGCCGCTCATGCCGAACCCGATGCATTCAGCATAGATGCGTGCGCCGCGCGCTTTGGCATGTTCGAGCTCTTCGAGAATGACCGCGCCGCCGCCATCACCCATGACGAAACCGTCGCGATCCTTGTCCCAGGGGCGGCTGGCTCCCTCGGGATCGTCGTTGCGCTCGGACAGCGCCTTCGCCTGGCTGAAACCCGCAAGCGCAGTGGGCGTGGTGGCGCACTCCGAGCCGCCGGCGACGATGATGTCCGCGTCTCCGTACTGGATGAAGCGCATCGCCAGACCGATCGCGTGCGTGGACGTTGTGCAGGCACTGACCACGCCCATGTTCGGTCCGCGCAGCCCGAAGCGGATGCTCAGGTGGCCCGCCACCATGTTGCCGATGGTGCTGGGAATATAGAACGGGGAGGTCTTCTTGGGATTGTGGGTGCGTTCCCAGGTGATGGCCTCATCTTCAATGCCCGCCAGACCGCCGATGCCGGAGCCCATGATGGCGCCACAGCGATCGCCGTTTTCCCTGGTGAAGTCGAGGCCCGAATCCACCGCCGCCTGTATGCCCGCACCCATGCCGTAGTGCATGAACGGATCCATGCGCCGCGCTTCCTTGGGCGAGATGTACGAGGCGACGTCGAAGCCAGACACTTCGCCCGCGAATTTTGTGGCAAACGGGGTCACGTCGATCCGCGTAATGGGTTTGATCCCGCTCTTGCCCGCGAGAATCGACGACCACGCAGTGACGATGTCACTGCCCACTGGCGAAACGATACCGAGCCCGGTAACGACTACACGTCGCTTGGACACACTATCCTCGATGATGTGAGAGCGGTAGAAATTCGGCGCCGGCTTTCACCTGCGCACCCAGCCGCGAAACGAATCTCAGGACTTGCGGCGATCAGAGATGTAGCTGATGGCCTGGCTCACGGTCGTGATCTTCTCTGCGTCTTCGTCCGGAATCTCGATCTCGAACTCTTCTTCGAGAGCCATGACCAACTCGACCGTATCGAGCGAATCGGCGCCGAGGTCATCGACGAACGAAGCGTCATTCACAACCTGCTCAGCCTTGACGCCCAACTGTTCGGCGACAATCGCCTTGACCTGCTGTTCAACCGTGCTCATTTCTGATTCGCCCTCAATAGATGTGTATTCGCCGCACCTGCCCGGGGGGAGGTGCAGCGGGCGCGTATTCTAGGGCAACACTGCAGCGGCTGCCACGCTGTCAAATCGTGAGTACTTGTTTTTGTTTGTTTTTCGGTCATTGGGGTGTTGTAGACAACCCACATTTGGGCCTTATTTCGGGGTACAAACAACGTAATGGGTGACCCTGTGCTAGGCCATATACATCCCACCGTTCACGTGAAGGGTTTCTCCCGTGACGTAGCTGGCGCCTGGAGAACACAGGAAGAGCACGGCGGCTGCGATGTCATCAACCGATCCGAGTCGCGCCATGGGCACTTGCGCGGTTAGCGCGCTGCGCTGCTCGTCATTGAGGGTGCGGGTCATGTCGGTATCGATGAATCCCGGAGCGACCGCATTCACGGTCACGCCGCGGGAAGCAATCTCTTTCGCCAGCGACTTGGTGAAACCCAGGATGCCGGCCTTGGCAGCGGCATAGTTGGCCTGCCCTGCATTGCCCGTGAGACCGACGATCGAGGTCAGTGACACGATGCGGCCGCGGCGCTCTTTCATCATCCGCCTGAGCACGCCTTTGGACAGGCGGAACACGCTGGTGAGATTGGTGGCGATCACCGCATCCCAGTCTTCGGGTTTCATGCGCAGCAGCAAAGTGTCACGCGTGATTGCCGCATTGTTGACCAGGATGGTCGGCATTTCACCGCGCGTGTCGAGGTCGGCCAACAACGCATCAATGGACGCCGCACTGCTGACATCGAGCACGGCGCCGCGGCCCTGGGCACCGAGCCACGACGAGATTCCCGCGGCCCCCGCCTCTGACGTGGCAGTGCCGATGACTTTGGCTCCCGCCCCGGCAAGCGCCTTTGCAATGGCCTGACCGATTCCCCTGGATGCGCCGGTGACCAGCGCGACATCGTTTTCGAGCATGTGAATGTGTCCCGTTCAGACTGCGGTCGCGGCGAGCGCGGCCTTGAAAGATTCAGGTTCATCGAGCGTGAAAATCTGGGTTTCGCGGCGCCGCTCGATACGCTTGACGAGGCCGGCCAGTACACCGCCCGGCCCGCATTCGATCATCCGCGTGACGCCGCCGCCGCTCATGGCCGCAACCGTAGCCGTCCAGCGAACCGCATTCGACAACTGACGGACGAGCAGCGCACGAATGTCATCCGGGTCCGAATGCTCCGCCGCATCCACCGCGCTGAGATAGCGAATGCGCGGCGCATGGATCGCGGTCGCCGCCAGCCGCTCGCCCAGTCGCGCGCCGCCGGGTCTCATGAGGCTGCTGTGCGAAGGCACGCTGACGGGTAGTTCGATGGCGCGTTTGGCGCCGCGCGCTTTGGCCGCATCGATGGCGCGCAGCACTGCGGCCTTCTCGCCCGCAATCACCACCTGCCCCGGTGCGTTGTAGTTGACAGCCTCCACGACCGACCCTTGCGCCGCCTCGGCGCAGGCGGCTTCGACATCAGCATCTTCCAGGCCTAACAAAGCGGCCATCGATCCCGTGCCGAGCGGCACCGCTTCCTGCATCACCTTGCCACGAAAACGAACCAGGTCGACGCACGCGGCGAAGTCAATCGCACCGGCTGCCACCAGCGCGGAGAATTCTCCGAGACTGTGCCCCGTAACCACCGCCGGTTCGCGGCCACCGCGTTCCTGCCAGAGCCGCCAGGTGGCAATGCCTGCGACGAGCATCGCGGGCTGCGTCCGCTCGGTCTCATTGAGGTCTTCGAGGGGCCCTTCGCTGCACAACGCCCACAGGTCATAACCGAGGACGCCGGAGGCTTCATCGAACGTCGCGCGGATCAGCGGCGATTCTTCAGCCTGCTTCGCGAGCATGCCGACCGACTGGGATCCCTGGCCGGGAAAAACAAAACCTGAGTTGTTTGGGCTGTTTGACATGGGCGCGAAGTATAGCGACTCCGATCAGAAGGGTTCCCGGCGGGATTTCAGCAGCAGTCCGATGACGACACCGCCGATGGCGCCGTACAGGTGCGCATCGACGATAGTGTCCGGAGATCCCGCGAGAGGCAGCGCGCCCGCGAATTGTTCATAGGCGAGTTTCGCCACGATGAACACCGCGAGGATCCAGCCGTCGAGATCGCGGCGCCGCAGATGCGCGACGGTCCCGGCCGTCATCACACCGTGCAGCGCACCGGAGGCTCCCACGTACCAATCCAGCTCGGGATTCGCGAACCACAACCCCAGGCTGACCGCGAGTGCGGAAGCGCAATAGATAGCCGCCCATGCCCACGGGGAATAGTCACGCGCGAACAAAGCCCACATGAGCACGACGCCCAGGCTGTTGAGAACGGCATGCTCGAGATCGAGGTGCACGAAATGCGCCGTCAGCAGGCGCCACCACTGCCCGCCAGCCAGCTCCGTTCGATCGAAACTCAGCGCCAGGCGGGCTGGATCGCCGATAAGCTCCGGAATCGCCAGCAGTGCGCAGATGCCCAGCAACGCGATTCCGTAGGCGCGGTCGCAATTGAGCGACTTGAGGACGCCGCCTAACCCTCGGGCGGGGGTATGGGCGTTCATTTGGTACTATCCGTCACCGATCGGCCTGCCACTGCATTGCCTGAGGATTTCATGATTTCTCGCACGCTTCGTTCTGCTCGCGGCTTCACCCTCATCGAGATCATGGTGGTCGTGGTCATCATCGGTCTGCTGGCGGCCGTGATCCTGCCCAATGTTTTCGGAAACGTCGAGAAGGCGCAGGTCTCCAAAGCCAAGAGTGACAT
>DASTTJ010000167.1:0-2222 GCA_035760205.1 Steroidobacteraceae bacterium
CATCCTGCTCGATGAGCCGACCAACGGACTAGATCCGAATGCGATCATCGAGTTGCGGGAGACGCTGAAAACTCTGCGCGACGCGGGGGCGTGCGTTATTTTTTCGAGCCACATACTCAGCGAAGTGCAGGCACTCTGCGATCGAGTCGTGGTGCTGGCATACGGCACCGTCGCTACGCAGGGTACGGTCGCAGAGGTCTGTCAGGCCTCGGGCACGACGACGCTGGAGCCCGCGTTCCTGCAGCTCACGCGTCAGCACATCTCATCAGCAAATTGAAGGAGCTTGTCATGCTTGCCGGATCTCTGGTCGTTGCACGAAAAGAATTGCTGGATCACTTCCGCGATACGCGCGCGCTGCTGTCCAACGGGCTGTACACGCTGATGGGACCGGCCCTGGTGGCCCTCCTCGCCACGAGTACTCAGCTCGGTGGCACTCAGGGAGCCGTCATGGCATCGGTCTTCGTACTCGTTGCGGCATTCACCGGCGGCATGACAGTCGCCACGGACATGCTTGCCGGCGAACGGGAGCGACGATCGCTACTGCCACTCATCCTGAGCAGCCCCTCGGTGAATGCGCTGCTCGTGGGAAAATGGCTGGCGGCGTGGGTATTCGCCACCCTTAGCTCGGTGATTGCAGCAATGGCGTTCGCCATGCTGTTGCGGGTGGTGACTCAGGGCGCGTTCCAGCTGTCGTCGCTGCTCTGGATCATACCGGCGCTGGCCATACTGACCGCGCTGGCGGTGTCGTTGCAGATTCTCTTGTCGGCGCTTTCACGGAACGTGAAGGAATCCACTGCCTACGCCTCAGTACTGTCGTTCGCGGCGATGGGTGTCGCAATGTGGCTCGCGTTCCGGCCGGTGGCCGGCTCTTCCAGCCTGTGGCCCATGTTGCCAGTGGCGGGTCACCAGCGGCTGTTCCTGGCAGGGTTCACGGGCCAGGACCCGTCTGTGACGGCTGCGTTGATATCGGCCGCGACCAGCGCCGCCATTGCGATTATCGTACTCGCGTTCGCGGCGCGCTTATTCCGCCGCAACGTGGTCAACTACGGCAAATGAGCGCTGAAGAAGCCGAATGGCGCCGCGCCTGGCGGGCACGCTCCGCGGCGCCGAACATCGCGGACCTGCGCGGCCGTGTAGAAGCGGAAACTCGCCGTCTCAGGCTGGCCATGATCGGCCCGATCATCACGACGCTGGCAGCCGGCGGTGGCGCGTTGGCGATCGCGCTCATTCGGCAGCGGCCAGCAGATGTCGCACTGGCGATCGGAGTCTGGGTGTTCATTGTGGCCGTATGGATCGTGGCCCTGTGGGCGGCGCGCGGCACGTGGCGCCCGCCGACAGAGACCACCGACGGGTTCGTGCGGCTTTCCATCCGGCGCTGCCGGTCAGTGATCGAGGGCCTCTACGCCGGCGTCGCGCTGTATGTAGTGGGCTTTGTCGGCATCCTCTGGTGGAAATACCACTACCTGTCAATCAGCCTCGATGAACTGCTCACGTCCTGGCAGGTGCTCATGCTTGGGCTCGCCATTACCCCTGTCGTGCTCTACGCCTCGCATTCACTGGCGAGACAGAAGCGCGCCGAGTTGCGCGCGCTTAGCGCCATGCTGGGTGAGCTGGATAACGAGACTCCCTGATCAATCTCACTACCATGCCGCACCCGGCGAGCGCATGTGCAGAAGGAACTGCGCAGCCTCGGCGCGCGAGAGCGACCCCAGGATCTTTTTGCCCAACCGGTTCTGCAGCACGCGCGTGAGCACGCCGGCGGGATAACCCATGCGCGCCGCGCTCTCTTGGATATGTCGAACCTGAGTCGCGCTGATGGTTCCCGTGGGCCGTAGCTTGGAGAGTGTCTCGACATCCGCATAGACCTTCTTGCGCCCGATGTCGCGCATGATGCGTTCGAGCTCGGTCTCTTCCATCTCCGGCGCGCAGTATTCGTGTGCGCGGTGATCGGGGCAGACGTTCGCGCAAAGCTTCTTGAAGAGGGCACGCATCCGCTTCACGCGCTCCAGCATGTCTGGCGCGGGCGCCGTGAACTCCTGCACGATTTCATCCGCAGCTTGTGCGTGACTCTGCTCGCGCGCCGCGCCGCTCACGAGGCCGGATGCGAAATTCTGGATGTAATGGTCGCGATGGAAATTGTCCGCGCACAGGAATCGGCCGTAGCGGCTGCGACCAAATCTGAAGTTGAACGACATCGCGTCATCCACGTATTCGAGGTAGTG
>DASTTJ010000168.1:0-2844 GCA_035760205.1 Steroidobacteraceae bacterium
AGAGCAGGCCGATGCGACGTCCGATCTGCGCTTCTTCGGCGACCGCGTAGCGCGCCAGCACGGGCAACGTGGCGCCCATGAGCGTGGTGGGCAACGCCAGCGCGACGAAGGCACTGATCAGATAAAAGAGAGTGGTGCCGCTGTGATCGCTGTCGGGTGGGGCCGCCTGGCCACCGAACAGGGTCTGCAATGTGATGTTCGCGAGCCAGAGCAGCAGCGGCACGACGAAAATCGCGCTGCCGGCGATGCCGATTTCGAGCACGCCATAGATGAGCACCGGTCGTGTCACGCGTGGCAGGAATCTTTCCGCGAGCGCAGCGCCGAGCGCAAGACCGCCCATGTAGGCGGCGAGCACGGTCGCCACGGCGAGTTCGGAGGTGCCGAACACGATCGCGAACTGTCGCGTCCATGCGGTCTGATAGATGAGTGCGGCGACTCCGCTCAGAACAAAACACCCGCACAACAACGCCAGCGTTCCGACAGGGACCTGTGAGGGGATGCGATTGACAGCTTCGGTGGTTCGCGACATGGTCGCGGAGTTTACGTATCGCGGAGTTTTCATGGCAGCCTTTCGCGCCAATGGCATCATCACGCTAACCACCGATTTCGGCGCGCGCGAACCCTTCGTCGGCATCATGAAAGGGGTGATGCTCGGCCACGCGCCGCACCTGCGTTTCATCGACATGGCGCACGAAGTCAGCGCATTCCAGCCGGTCGAAGCCGGGTTCTGGCTGGCGCATGCATTACGTTACTTTCCCGCCGGCACGCTGCATGTGGCGGTGGTGGATCCGGGGGTGGGAACGCCGCGCGCGCTGCTCGTCGCGTACTCCGGCGACCAGGCGCTGCTGGCGCCTGACAACGGGCTGTTAGCGCCGCTCGCGGCGCGCGGCAAGATCGATCGCGTGATCCAGGTCGACAATGCGCGGCTGGTGAGATTCGGCGTCAGCGATGTCAGCGCCACTTTTCATGGCCGCGATGTGTTTGCTCCCCTGGCGGCAGCCATTGCATCCGGTCGCTGCGATCCCGCCGACCTGGGTCCGGAAGTCACCACTTTCAGCCGGGCGGGGTGGCCATCGACAACTCCGCGCACGGATGGCGGAGTCGCGGGAGTCATCGTCGCGGTCGACCGCTTCGGAAATCTCATTTCCAACATCGAATCCTCGGCGGTAGTTGCCCTGGCCACGCCGATCGTTCACATCGGTGGCCTGGCATTGCCGCTCAAGCGCACCTACGGCGATGCACGGGCCGGTGAATACCTGGGGGTCATCAACTCTTTCGAAGTCCTCGAGGTGGCCCAATCGCGGGGTAACGCCGCCCACGGGCTGAACCTTGCCGTTGGGGCGCCTATTTCGGCTGTTCCGGGGGTTCCGGACCCCCAATTTCGCCGGGGTTGATATAGCGCGCGAATCGGCTATAGTTCGCAGCCTCATTACGAGCCCGCCGGGCCCGTAACTCACTGTTTTAAATGGTTTTTCTGAAGAAAAAACGATGTCCGAACGGGATAACGAAAGCTTCGATTTAGACGAAGAGTTCCTCGCCGAAGCTGAAGACAACACGGATTACGACCGCATCCTGGATAAGGTCGACCGTCGTGTTCGTCAGCAACCGGGGACGAAAAAAGTCGGCAAGGCAGCCTGGAGCCGACTCGAAGAAGTGCTCGCGGACCGTCGTCTCGAAAAAGACCTGAACGACGGCTTCGAAGACGAACAGTAGGTTCTCGTTCTTTTTTAACAGTGAGAGGTCGCGAGGACTCGCGACGAGGTTAGGCGCATGTCCGCGCGTTCCGCATCCCGGTGGGTCGTCGTCAAGTTCGGCGGCACCAGCGTCTCCTCGCTCGTCAACTGGCGCAACATCGCGCTGGTCGTCAAACGCCGCCTCGAGTCCGGGGCGCGCGTGCTGGTCGTTCACTCGGCCATCACCAAGATCACCGACATGCTGGAGAAGGTGCTCGCGGCGGCGATCGCGGGTTCTCCCGACGAATCACTCAAAGCCATCGAAGACCGGCACCGGCAGCTAACGACAGAACTCGGGGTTGGCGTGAGCCCGCAACTGCAGGGCTATTTCGATGAGTTGCGCCAGATGGCCAATGGCATTGCCCTGGTGCATGAGCTTTCCGACAAGACGCGTGCGCGCGTGATGGCCAATGGCGAGCTCATGGCCACCGAGATCGGCTCGCGTTTCCTCAAGTCGCAGGGCGTGGATGTCACGTGGATGGATGCGCGCGAGATGCTGTCTGCGGAAGATCGCGGCGCGTCTGCCAAGGCTTCGGTGTTGTCAGCCACATGTTCGTTCGCGCCGGATGCCGTGCTCGAACGGCGGCTCGATGGTTCGACGCCGGTGGTGATCACCCAGGGTTTCATCGCGCGTGACAGCGAGGGCAACACCTGCCTGCTGGGCCGCGGTGGCTCCGATACTTCGGCCGCATACCTCGGCGCCAAGATCCGCGCCAAAGCCATCGAAATCTGGACCGACGTGCCCGGCATGTTCAGCGCCAATGCGCGTTCGACGCCGACGGCTCGTCTGATCCGCGCGTTGCATTACGACGAAGCGCAGGAAATCGCGACCAGCGGCGCGAAGGTACTGCATCCGCGCTGCCTCCTGCCCGCGCGCCAGTACCAGATACCTCTATATGTGTACGCCACGCAGACGCCGGACCTCGAAGGCACGCTGATCACCGGCGAATCCGGTGCGACGGCACAAGTAAAGGCGGTGTGCAATCGCAAGGGCATCACGCTGATCTCGCTCGACAGCCCCGGCATGTGGCATCAAGTCGGCTTCATGGCCGACGCGTTCGCGGTGTTCAAGGAACACGGCATGTCGGTGGACCTGGTGTCTACCTCGGAA
>DASTTJ010000169.1:0-9270 GCA_035760205.1 Steroidobacteraceae bacterium
GCGTTGTCGACCGGCTCGGCGCTGCAGCTCGTGGGCCGCCTCGAAGAGTCGAGCCTGAACAGCAACGCTAGCATGAAGCTCACCGAACGGCTGCTCAGCGCCGCGCGGGAACTTTCCGATCACGCACGCGATACCGTCGCGGCCACTGAAGACGAGCCGCGCAGGAAGAGCATCGCCGCTTTCAATGAATCCAAGGCGCGCCTCGGTGAAGTGGTGGATGAGATTTCCACCAAGCTGTCGAGCGATCCGTCGCTGCAGCAGGCGGTCAGCGATGGTCTGTCTACTTTCGTGGTCAGCGGCGTCAAGGCAACGCGCCTCGCGGAACGCGGGCGCATCGCGGATGCGCAGCGCGAGCTGCAGGTAACCTTCGATCCCAATCTTCTTGCCTACGTCATCTCCACGGTCACGGCGCTGAACCAGACTTCCGCGGGGTCCCTATCCGGCGTTCTGCGGGCGGGCCAGGTCGACTTCTGGATCGCGCTCGGTGTCGCCGTGGTGCTCGTACTGATTGCCGCGTTCGCCGCCTACAACGCCTTCCGCGCGATCCGCAATTCGGTCATCGAACCGGTGCAATACGCCGCCCACACAGCGCGGCGCCTGGCGACGGGCGACTACGAGGAAGTGCGCAACTCGGACGACACCGCCGAGTGCGGCGAGCTGGTACGCGCCATGAGTGAGCTGTGCAAACAGCTCATCGAACGCCGCACTGCGGCCGAATCGGCGGCGGCCGCCGCGGTCGGTGCATTCCGCGTGCGCTCGGGGCTCGATCTGGCGTCCTCTCGCGTGCTGATCACCGATCCGGACGGACGCATCATCTACGCGAATGCCGCGGCGCAGGCGCTGATGAATCTGATTCAGCCGGGCGTGGGCGTAGTCGGCCGTCAGCTCGACCATCTGCTGTCCGCGGCCGACGCCAACGAAGGCGCGGCCTCGGGCGATCCGAATTCCACGCGCTTGCGATATGGGCAAACGACTACCGACGTGGTGGTCTCGGCGATCAAGACAGAAACCGGCGCACTGCTCGGCCGCGTGGCCGAATGGGTCGATCGCACCGACGAAGTCCGCGCGCAACGCGAAGTGACCGCCGTCGTGCAGGCCGCGGGGCTTGGCGATTTCTCGCAGCGCATTCCCGCCGACGGGAAATCCGGCTACTGGGGCGAACTCGCCAATTCGCTCAACCAGCTCACGGAAACGTTTCACACGGCCCTGCACGCTACCTCGCTGCAGTTGGCGGCGCTCAGCCAGGGCGAGCTGACGGAAACCACCGGGCATCGCTACCAGGGGCTTCTCGCGCGCGTCTTCGATGACCTTGCCGCTTCGCGTTCGCACCTGTCGAAGATGGTCGCGCAGATTCGCACCGGCTCCGAGAACGTGTCATCGGTGGCAGCGACGATCAATGACGGCAACGAAACCCTGAATTCACAGGGCGAAGAGCTCACGCATTCCATTGCGGCGGCCGTGCAGACCATGAAGGAAATCACCGAAGCCGTACGGCGCAATGCCGACAATGCGCTTCGCGTCTGCAACATCGCGACCGAGGCGCGCGACGCGGCCGTTCGCGGCGGCTCGGTGGTCGGCAACGTGGTGAAGTCGATGGCCGAAGTGTCGAGCACCAGCGCCCGCGTCGTCGACGTGGTGTCGGTGATCGATGAGATCGCCTTCAGCACCAATCTGCTGTCGCTCAATGCCGCCGTCGAAGCGGCGCACGCGGGTGAGCACGGCCGCGGCTTCGCCGTGGTGGCGGCGGAAGTCCGCAGCCTGTCGCAGCGCTGCACGGCCTCGGCGCGCGAGATCAAGGAACTCATCGAGGCCAGCAATGCCACGGTGCGCCACGGCACCACGCTGGTCGCGAGCGCGGGCAAGACCATCGAGGATGTGGTCGAGCGCGTCGCGACGATGGCCGACGTGGTCGGCGAAATCGCGCGCGACGCGGAATCGCAGTGCAAGGGCATCGAGACCGTGGCGCGCAAGATCGCCGAGGTCGAGACCAGCAACAGCGAGAACGCAACTCTGCTAGCGCAGGCGCGCGAGAGCGCGCACGAACTGCAGATGCTGGCTGGCGAACTCGGCGGCGCCGTGGGGCGCTTCCGTATTGATAACGATACCGATGGCGCCCCGCGCGCCGCCGACCCGAATGCGCACGCTGCCTAACTAGGCGTCGCGCCCTTGGCCTTGGCCGACTCGATCATCGACGTCTTCCAGAAAGCGATGAAGTCGAAGCTGCTGTACGCCATGCAGATTTCCCAGCTGACGACATAGAACACGGTAGCCACGGCACTGATACCCAGCCCCACGCCGAATGCGGGCAGGAACCGGACCACGCCCCCCAGTTCCTTGTCGCGGTAGGCCTTCACGCCGATGAACACCGCCGTCAACGCCACGATCATGATGAGGAAGCCGAAGACCATCCCGGTGTCGGGCTGATCGTCGGGCGTCAGGGCAAGCCAGTTCCAAAGCGCCGGAATCGACACGAGGACGCCGCCCAGGATTCCGTAGCGGAGGATGAAAGCGGTCATGGAACACCTGTGGTGGTTAAACGAGGCGGCATCAGAGACGAACCGGGCAGCGTCCGGCAATCGTAAGAAAGGGTGATTCTGCTCGAATCGCCCGAACTGCAGCCCGCGATCAGCGAATCATGCCGAGCTCGCGCGCGCGAGAGATGGCTTCGGTGCGCCGCTTCGCCGACAGTTTCTCGAACAGGTTCGCCACATGCGTCTTCACGGTGTTGGGCGAGAGGTTGAGCTTGTTGGCGATTTCCTTGTTCGACTGGCCCGCGGCCAGCAGCTCGAGCACCTGCAATTCACGCTCGCTGACACCGAGCGTTTCCCGAACCCGCACGTTGGGGGTGAACGGTCCCGGCGGCGGCCGGTGGAACAGTCGCGCCCCCACCCAGATACCCAGGCCCAGGAAGGCGAGGGCCATGAGCACCAGGTAAGTTTCGGTAGCGTGCGTGCGCACGACGAACTGGTATTCGAGCCACTGCAGTCCGAATGCGCCTGCGGCCAGCAGCGTTCCATAGATGAGTATCGTCCGGAGCATCGCCGCGGATTCTACTGTCTGGTGAACCGCGCGGCGGATTCCTACGACAGGGCAGCCACTTCGCTCCTGACGCCGATCGGAATGCCGGCTCTAGTCTTGGAGACAAGGGGTGCTCATGCGTCTGTATCCACTCGTGCGTGTCGCTCTGCCGTGCGCGGTTCTCGTGGCCCTTGTGGTCGTCGCGTGTGCGTCGATCGGGCCCACTGACACCGGCCCCGTGCCTTCACCGTCATTGACTGTCGGCCCGAATCCTGTGATGCCAAAGCCTGCGAAGCAGCTCATCCCCACCGTGCAGATCGCCGTGGCGCAAGGGTGGCCTGCGGGAATGAAACCGGTGCCTGCGACCGAGGCCGCCGTCAATGCCTACGCGACGGGCTTGCTGCATCCACGCTGGATCTACGTGCTGCCCAATGGCGATGTGCTCGTCGCCGAGACCAATGCTCCCGAACGGCCCGATGCGGGCAAAGGGATCAAAGGCAGGGTGATGAAGACGATGATGGGCAAGGCCGGCGCCGGCGTGCCCTCGGCGAATCGCATCACGCTTCTGCGTGATGTGGATGGCGATGGAGTGGCGGAGATCCGCAGCACCTTGCTCGAGAACCTGAATTCGCCTTTCGGCATGTCGTTGATCGGATCCGACCTCTATGTCGCGAATACCGACGCCATCGTGAAGTTCGCGTACTCGAGCGGCGCCACGAAAATCACCGCCCCGGGGACGACGCTGACCGACCTGCCCGGCGGCACGCTCAACCATCATTGGACCAAGAACATCATCGCGGATCCGGGCGGGGCGAAGCTTTATGCCACGGTGGGTTCGAACAGCAATGTCGCCGAGCACGGCATGGACAAGGAGGAGGGCCGCGCCGCGATCTGGGAGGTCGACGTGAAAACCGGTGCGAAAAGATTGTTCGCCACGGGCCTGCGAAATCCCAACGGCATGGCATGGGAGCCGACTACCGGCACGCTGTGGACCGTCGCCAATGAGCGAGACGAGCTTGGCGACGACCTCGTGCCTGACTACCTGACGTCGGTGAAGGATGGCGCGTTTTATGGCTGGCCGTATTCTTACTACGGGCAACACGTGGACACGCGCGTCGAACCGGCGCGGCCGGATCTCGTGGCGAAGGCGGTGGCCCCCGACTTCGCGCTCGGCGCACACGTGGCCGCGTTGGGGCTCGCGTTCTCGGCCAGCGAGTCGCTGCCGTCGCACCTGACCGGCGGCATGTTCGTGGGCGAGCATGGTTCGTGGAATCGGAAGCCGCCGGCGGGCTACAAGGTGGTGTTCATACCGTTCGCGAACGGCAAGCCGTCGGGCATGCCGCTCGACGTGCTCACGGGGTTCGTCAGCAAGGATGGCAAAGCCTGGGGCCGCCCCGTGGGAGTGGCGATCGATCAGCGCGGCGCGTTGCTTGTCGCTGACGACGTGGGCAACGTCATCTGGCGCGTCACGAAAATGGGGACACTCCCCATTTCCTAGGAAATGGGGAGTGTCCCCATTTCAGACGGGGAGAGGGAACACGGGCGGCGACGCGATCACGCGCATGCCGCGCGATGCGCTCTTCACCCGCTTTTCGAACCGCGGCGGTTTGACGACCAGAACATCGCAAGCCAGAGAATTGAGCACGCGCTCGGCGGTATTGCCGATGAACACACGCTTCAATCCCGATCGCGACACCGCACCCATGACGACAACCTGCGCGCGCATTGCCCGCGCCACTTTCGGAATGGCGTAGGCCGGATCGCCGTCGACCGAATGCCGGCGCGTGCGCGCAATTCCCGCCTTCTGCGCAAAAGCGGCGAAGTCCGCGCCATCCTTGCGTTTCTGTTCCTCGTAAGTTGCCGCCAGGCTCACCGCGTCGATACCCGGGTCGCCCCGCGTGAGGCCGAACACCGCCGGATAGTTCGCGTGCGTGGCGTGCAGCGTGCCACGCAGCGAGTCCGCGAACTGTTCACCCACCGCGACGATCTCCGCGTCCAGCCGCGCCGGCTTTGCGTGCAGGTGCGAAGGATCGACGGCGGCGAGAATGGCCGGCCGCTGATACTTTACGGTGTTCCTGAACAACAACACCGGCACCTGACTCGTGCGCAGCAGCTCCCAGTCCGTGAGAGGCATGAACCAGTGTTTGAGGCGGCTGCCCTCGTGGCACTCGGCGATGATGAGATCCGCGCGCGCGCGTGCCGCACGGCGCACGATGGCTTCGTGCGGTGGATAGTCCCACTCCACTTTGCACTCTACGGTGACGCCGCGGACGCCCGCGCGCGCCGCGTGTGCTTCCAGGCGGCGCTGGCGCAACGCCAGGGATTCCCGACGCAGATCCGCAAGCGACGTGGCAGTGAGCGGCTGCAGGTCGAGGAAGACGGGCGAGGAGATCGCGTGGAACAGTTCGATCGACGCACCCAGTCGCTTCGCTATGTCGATGGCCTTGTCGATGCCGGCCTGGCGCCGGGCATCGGGATTCTTCACTGCGAACAGAATTCGGCGAATGGCTCGCATGTCAGCGTTCCTCGGATGGTCGTTGCTGCCGCCGATCTTGGCCGTGACGCAATTCCGGGGCGATTCGTAGCAACGCCTAATGCGCCGGGAAATCTACGTATGTTTTCCGGCCGGACCGGGATGCACGGGGTTCCATCGCCAGTCACGGATTTCCGGCAAATCCTCGCCAAACTGCGAAATGTGGGCTTTGTGCTGCTGCAGCTTCTCCCGCAGATGCGCCTGAAGCCGCGCTCCAGCCTCGCCGCACTGAGGTAATCGCGCCAGTGCGCTCATGACGAGGTGATAGCGATCGAGCTCGTTGAGCACCGTCATGTCGAAGGCCGTGGTGATGGTGCCTTCCTCCTGATAACCCCGGACGTGAATGTTGTCGTGGTTCGAGCGGCGATAGGTCAGTCGGTGGATCAATGCCGGATAGCCGTGGAACGCGAATATCACGGGCCGGTCCGTCGTGAATATGGCGTCGAAATCCGCATCGCTCAAACCATGTGGATGCGCCGAAGGCGGCTGCAGCTTCATGAGGTCGACGACGTTGACGACCCTGACCGCCAGCTTCGGTAGATGTTCGCGCAGGATGGACACCGCAGCGAGCGTCTCCATCGTCGGGACATCGCCGCAGCAGGCCATGACTACGTCGGGTACTGCGCCCGCATCGTTGCTCGCCCACTGCCAGATGCCGATTCCCGCCGCGCAGTGTCGCTCAGCGGCAGGCATGCTCAACCATTGCGGCGCGGGGTGTTTGCCCGCGATCACGACGTTGACGTAGTGACGGCTTCGCAGGCAGTGATCCATCGTCGACAGCAGGCAGTTCGCGTCCGGCGGTAGATAGACGCGCACGACGTCTGCCTTCTTGTTGACGACATGGTCGATGAACCCCGGATCCTGGTGGGAGAAGCCGTTGTGGTCCTGGCGCCAGACATGCGAGGCGAGCAGGTAGTTCAACGAGGCGATCGGGCGGCGCCACGGCAGCTTCGCCGTGACCTTGAGCCACTTGGCGTGCTGGTTGAACATCGAATCGATGATGTGGATGAAGGCTTCGTAGCAGTTGAACAACCCATGCCGGCCGGTCAGCAGGTATCCCTCGAGCCAGCCTTCGCATTGATGCTCGCTCAGCATCGAGTCGAGCACGCGTCCGGTGGGCGCCAGGTGTTCATCACCCGGCCGGGTCGCGCCCTCCCACTGGCGCGCCGTCGTTTCGAACAATGCGCCCAGGCCGTTGGACGCTGTCTCGTCCGGTCCGAACACGCGGAAATTCCGCAGGTCTTCGTTCACCGTCATCACTTCGCTCAGGAATGGTCCGAGCACGCGCGTATCCCCGGGGCCCGGCGCGCCGTGTGCAGGAACGTCGATGGCGAAATCGCGAAAATCGGGCATGCGCAGATCCCGCAGCAGGATTCCGCCGTTGGCGTGAGGGTTCGCGCCCATGCGGCGTGTGCCTCGCGGCGAAAGATCGGCGATGTCCGGTTTCAAACTGCCAAGTCCGTCGAACAGCTCTTCAGGCCGATAGCTGCGCAACCAGTCTTCCAGCAGCGGCAGGTGCGCGGGGTTTTTCAGCGGCTGGATTGGCACCTGGTGTGAACGGGACGTGTCCTCGATCTGCTTGCCATCCACCACGCGGGGTCCGGTCCAGCCCTTCGGCGAATCGAGCACGATCATCGGCCAGCACGGACGCGTCGAGTTTCCCTTCTGCCGCGCGTCGCACTGGATGTCGCGAATCTGCCTGATGACAGTGTCGAGCGTGGCCGCCATCGCCTCGTGCATGAGCGCGGGGTCGTGGCCCGACACGAAATAAGGAGTCCACCCATAACCGCGCAGGAGCTGTTCGAGTTCCACGCGCGGGATGCGGGCTAACAAGGTGGGATTGGCGATCTTGTACCCGTTCAGATGCAGGATCGGCAACACCGCGCCGTCGGTGCGGGGGTCCAGAAACTTGTTCGAGTGCCACGCCGTCGCCAGTGGCCCGGTTTCGGCCTCACCATCACCGATCACGCAGGCGACGATGAGCGCCGGATTGTCGAATGCCGCGCCGAAGGCGTGGCTCAAGGAATAGCCGAGTTCGCCGCCTTCGTGTATCGATCCGGGACACTCCGGCGAGGCATGGCTGGGGATGCCGCCGGGAAACGAGAACTGCAGAAACAGTTTCTGCAGGCCGGCTTCATCCTGGGTGATGTCGGGATAGATCTCGCTGTAGCTGCCTTCCAGATACG
Source organism: Steroidobacteraceae bacterium (assembly GCA_035760205.1). GTDB lineage: Bacteria > Pseudomonadota > Gammaproteobacteria > Steroidobacterales > Steroidobacteraceae > CADEED01. Next base: position 7,738 of record DASTTJ010000169.1, read on the forward strand.
TGTTGGCGACCACCGCGGGCCCACCGTGACCCGGGCCCGAGATGAAGATCATGTCGAGATCGTCCCTGGCGATGACCCGGTTGAGATGCGCATAAATGAAGTTCTGCCCGGGGGTGGTGCCCCAATGTCCGAGCAACATGCGTTTGACATCGGCGGGCGCGAGCGGACGTTTGAGCAGCGGATTGTCGAACAGGAATATCTGTCCGACCGACAGGTAGTTGGCCGCGCGCCACCAGGCATCCACCTTGCGCAACATGTCGGAGGTCAGGGCTGGGTTATTCATGAAGCCGCGCGCTTCGAGGCAATGCCCCGCATCAGGTGTTGCCACGATTTCAGGAACGACTGAGCACCTTCACGCTGCAATTGCGACGCCAGCGAGTCGACGTCGACACCGGCTTTCGCGAAGCGCGTCAAAGCTGCCTCGGCCGCGACGCCGTCCATGGCCATCAGCCGTGGATTGCCATGATCGGCAAATGCCGCGAGCGTCTTTTCCGGCAGCGTGTTGATGGTGCCGGGTGCCGCGAGCGCATCCACGTACAGCGTGTCCGGCGAGTCGGGGTCTTTCGGTCCGGTGCTCGCCCACAACAGGCGCTGCGGGCGGGCGCCTTGCGTCGCCAGTGTGCGCCAGCGCGCCGAGTCGAGCAGATCCAGGTTTGCGCGATACGTGCGCCCGGCAATCGCGATTCCGAGCTGGCTGCGCAAATCCGCGGGCACGCTCGAGGACACCGCCTTGTCCCAGCGGCTGACGAACACCGATGCGACGGAGGCAACCTGCGCAGGGCGGCCGGCCTCGAGCCGCCGCTCGATGCCGCGTAGATAGGCTTGCGCGGCGGCGAGATACTGCTCGCGCGAGAACAGCAGCGTGACGTTGACCGGAATGCCGGCGAAGATGGATTCCTCGATGGCCGCGACGCCGGCCGGGGTTCCGGGAATCTTGACGAACAGATTGGGCCTGGCAGCGCCATCGAAGATCCGGCGCGCTGCGTCGAGGGTGCCATGCGTGTCATCCGCCAGCGACGGTGAGACCTCCATCGACACCCAGCCATCCGTGCCCTGAGTCGCGTCGAAGACCGGGCGAAGCAAGTCGGCGGCGCGGCGCAGATCTTCGAGAGCGAGCTCGATGAACAGCGATTCGTCAGATTTTCCTTGCGCCGCCGCGGCAAGTATTTCCCGGTCGTACGCCGCGCTGTTCGTCAGCGCCTCGTCGAACGTCGTCGGGTTGGAAGTCACGCCGGTGATCGAGAGATCGTCGATGTAGCGCGCGAGTGTGCCGCTGTCGAGCAGCTCACGGGTTATGTTGTCGAGCCAAAGGCTCTGGCCGAGCTCCCGGGCTCTTGAGGTGATTGGGTTCATGGTTTGGCGTCCGTTATCAGCAGGGCGTAGTCGCCAGCGCCTACCTGGGCGGCATTGGCTTCATCGGTGTCGAGGTGCAGTTCGAGGCGGAACTGGGGCGAGACGCGGACGCTGACATCGTTGAATGTGAGGTCGCGCCCCTGACTATCTATTCGTACCGACACGGTCCCGCAGTCGGTT
>DASTTJ010000170.1:0-11411 GCA_035760205.1 Steroidobacteraceae bacterium
CGTCATCGCCGGCATCAAGGAAATCGATGGCGCTCCCGTGGGCGACACCATCACGCTCGAATACAAGCAAGCCACCGAACAGCTTCCGGGCTTCAAGCAGGTTCAGCCGCGGGTATTCGCCGGCATGTTCCCCATCGTCTCGGACGACTACGACAAGTTCCGCGACGCTCTGTCGAAGCTACGGCTCAACGACTCGGCGCTGCACTACGAACCTGAAGTGTCGGGCGCGCTTGGCTTCGGTTTTCGCGTGGGCTTCCTGGGCCTGCTGCACATGGACATCGTGCAAGAGCGGCTGGAGCGCGAGTACCAGATCGAACTCATCACCAGCGCACCGACCGTCGTCTACGAAGTGAAGAAAACCGACGGCACAGTCGAGTTCGTCGACAACCCGACCAAACTACCGCCGGTGGATCGCATCGACGAGCTGCGCGAGCCCATCATCATTGCCAACATCCTGGTGCCGCCGGACCACGTCGGTGGCGTGCTCAAGCTGTGCAACGACAAACGCGGACGGCAGAAGAAGATGCTGTATCTCGGCAACCAGGTGTCGCTGCAATACGAAATGCCGCTGGCCGAAGTCGTGCTCGATTTCTTCGACCGCCTGAAGTCCACGAGCCGCGGTTATGCCTCATTCGACTACGATTTCAGCCATTTCGAAGCGGCGCCGCTGGTCAAGCTCGACATATTGATCAATGAAGAAAAGATCGATGCGCTGGCGCTCATCGTCCACAAGGACAGTGCCTACGAACGCGGACGGCAGCTCGTCGACAAGATGCAGGAGTTGATTCCGCGGCAGATGTTCGAAGTCGCCGTGCAGGCGGCCATCGGCAGCCATGTCATTGCCCGCGCCACGGTGAAGGCGCTGCGCAAGAACGTGCTGGCCAAGTGTTACGGCGGCGACATCTCTCGCAAGAAAAAGCTGCTCGAGAAACAAAAAGAAGGCAAGAAGCGAATGAAGAACATCGGCCAGGTGGAGATCCCGCAGGAAGCCTTCCTCGCCGTGCTCAAGGTAGGGAAGTAAATCCATGCACGAGATCCTCGATCTGCTGAAGCAGTTGGCAGTGCCCGCGAGCTGGCTGGCAATTCCCGTCGGGTTGTGGTGCGCGATCGACAGCTGGTTGCTGGCACCGCGCCGCGCGACCGAGGCGGGCACGCTCACCGTGCCGGATCCGCCGCTCGTCCGCATCGCATACGCGATCCTCCCGTGGCTGGTCGTGGCCGTGATCTTGAGACTCATCACCGCCGAGACGCTCGACTTCAGCCTGGTGCTGCTGCTGTTGTCGCTGGCCACTGGCATCGTCTGGGGCATCGACCATCTGTTCTTCCGCAAGCCGCGCGAAGCGGCCGCCGCCGCCGCCAAGCCCGCGCCCGTCACGCTGCCGGAGCCCGGCACCGTCGATTACGCGCGCAGCTTTTTTCCGGTGGCCTTCATCGTGCTCATCGTGCGCGCCTTCATATTCGAGCCGTTCCGCATTCCCTCCGATTCGATGATGCCGACACTGCTCGACGGCGACTTCATCGTGGTGAACAAGTTTGCCTACGGCCTGCGCTGGCCGGTGGTGAACCAGAAGTTCATCTCCATAGGCTCGCCGCAGCGAGGCGATGTGGTGGTGTTCCGCCATCCACCCAATCCCCGCGTCAACTACATCAAGCGCCTCGTCGGCTTGCCCGGCGATCGCGTCGAAGTGCATGACGACCGCCTGGTGGTGAACGGCCAGACGATTGCGCTTACGGAAGTTGGCGACTACTCCGACGGCTGCTACGTCGGCCTGAAGCTGTACACCGAAACGCTCGGCGAACACAGCCATCAGGTCATGTCCTGCCGCTCCGAACGGGGATTGATGGGCGCCCACGGAATCCCGCTCAACGGCAATCCCGACCCGCTCCCGGCCTGCGATCGCAAGAAGATCCGGGAAGAAATCGGCGGCTGGGTCTGCCACGAAACACCGGCCGGCAGTGGTCGCGATCGCGGCGACCACCAATTCGACGTGGTTCCAGCCGGCCACTACCTCATGATCGGCGACAACCGCGACAACAGTGATGACAGCCGCGGCTGGGGCCTGGTGCCGGACCAGAATCTCGTCGGCAAAGCGACGCGAATCTGGTTCAATTTCGACTTGCAGCGTGGAAGCGTGGTCAACTGGAGCCGTATCGGCGATGGCATTCAGTAACCGTCATTCGGGAGTGCATATGCGAAAGCAACGTGGCGTGACGATGATCGGCTGGATTTTCCTGCTGACCCCCATGGCAGTGGTGCTGTACGCAGGTATTCGCGTCGGCCCTGAGTACATGAACTACTACAAGGTGCTCACCGCGATGAAGGAGACTGCGTCGCAGCTCAAAAGCGATGAGGCCTTGGCTCCGGCGAGCATTCGCAATTCGCTCGAGCGCCGCTTCGACACCGGGTACATCGACGAACCCACGGTAGCGGAGATCGTAGTGGCCAAGGGTGATAAAGGCTGGAGCATGACCGCGGATTACGAGAAGGCCGTGCCGATGTTCGGCAATCTGCATCTGCTCATGGTCTTCAAGAAAACGGTCGTGATCAACTGAATGCGCAAGCGCCAATGGGGCTGATGCCTGCCAGCCAGGCGGATGTGCTTGCCGCCAGGCTGGGTTATGCGCCGCGCGACCGGGCGTTGTTCGTCGTCGCGCTCACCCATCGAAGTGCCGAAGGTCCTAACAACGAGCGGCTCGAGTTCCTCGGGGATTCGGTCCTGAACCTGCTGCTGTCCGAGCGCCTGTACCGCGAATTCCCCAACGCCTCGGAAGGCGATCTGTCGCGCCTGCGTGCGCGCCTGGTGAGCGAGGCGCCGCTGGCGGAGATCGCGCTGGAGATGCAACTCGGCGAGCTGCTGGCACTCGGTTCCGGCGAGCTCAAAACCGGTGGCTTCCGCCGTCAATCCATTCTCGCGGATGCGTTCGAAGCGCTGGTCGGTGCGCTGTATCTCGACGGCGGTCTCGACGCAGCCCGCAACATCATCGGTCCCATGTTCGAAACGCGCATCGCCGGGCTGCCCGAACCATCCACGCTGAAAGACGCCAAGACCCGCTTGCAGGAGCACCTGCAGGCCAATGCGCGCTCCTTGCCGGTTTACGCAGTCAAGCGCACCAGCGGCGAACCGCATGCGCAGATCTTCGTCGTCACCTGCGCCGTGGCGCATGCGTCGCTCGAGACCGAAGGCGAAGGCCCGAGCCGTCGGCGAGCCGAGCAGGCCGCTGCGGAAGCGGCACTACGCGCACTGGGTTTATATGTCTGAAGCCACCCCATTTCGCGCAGGTTTTGCCGCTCTGGTCGGCCGGCCCAACGTGGGCAAGTCGACGCTGCTCAATGCACTCGTCGGAGAAAAACTTTCCATCGTCACTTCGCGCCCGCAGACCACGCGCCACCGTGTGCTGGGCATGCTCAATCGTCCCGGTGTGCAAATAGCCTTCGTCGATACGCCGGGCCTGCACCTCGGCGAAAAGCGTGCGCTCAATCGCGCCATGAATCGCACCGCCGCCTCGGCGCTCGCGGATGCCGACCTCGTGGTGTTCGTGGTCGAAGCGCTGCGTTTCGGCGAAGAAGATCAGGCGGTCCTGCGACGCATCCGTGAGTCGGGCCGTGAATCCATCGCAGTGATCAACAAGGTGGACAGGGTCTATCCAAAGGATCAGTTGCTGCCGTTCGTGGCGGAGCTCGCGGGGATGCACGGTTTTCTCGACGTGGTGCCGGTGTCGGCGGAGAAGGGCGTGAATCTCGACCGTCTCATCGAGGTCATCGCCGCTCGCCTGCCGCAATCGCCGGAGCTTTTTCCGCCCGAGCAGCGCACCGATCGCGGCGTGGACTTCCAGATATCCGAGACCATCCGCGAGAAGCTCACCATGGAGCTCGTGGAAGAGTTGCCCTATGGCATCGCGGTCGAAATTGAAAAAAAGAGTGAAGAAGAAGGTCGCCTGATCATCGATGCGGTGATCTGGGTGGATCGAGCCGGGCAGAAGCCCATCGTGATCGGCGCCAAGGGTTCGCGGCTCAAGCGCATCGGCCAGCAGGCGCGCGAAGAACTCAACGCGCGGCTCGGCAAACGCCTGCATCTCAACCTCTGGGTCAAAGTGCGCGAGGACTGGGCGGACGATGCGCGTGCCTTGGCGCAGCTCGGGATGGAATGAAACCGTGAGCATGCAGCCGCGCGAACGCATCGCTCTCGAGCCGGCATTCGTGCTGCATCATCGCGAGTATCGCGACACCAGCCGCATCCTCGATGTCTTCACGGCGCGTCACGGGCGGCTGACCTTGTTTGCGCGCGGGGCCCGCGGTCCGAAGTCGAAGCTGGCTTCACTGCTCATGCCATTTCGTCCGTTGCTCATGTCGTGGACCGGCCGCGGCGACGCCGCTCAACTCACCACCGCAGAACCCGATGGCGAAGTTCGCACTCTGCCACCGCGCAAGGTGCTCTCCGGCTTCTATCTCAACGAACTCATCATCAACCTGACTACGCGTCACGATCCGCAGCCTCAGTTGTTCAGCGACTATGACCAGGCGCTGCGCCGGCTCGCGGTGGATGCGGCGCCCGAGCAGGCGTTGCGGGTTTTCGAGAAACGGCTGCTCGAGTCCATCGGTTATGGACTGGAGTTCGTCGTCGATGCCGAGGGCTATTACCAGTTCCGTCCGACGCAGGGTCTCTCGCAGGTGCGCGAAGACGCCGCGGGCGCCTATTCCGGCCGCTGCCTGCTGGCGCTGCAGACGGAAACACTGAACGACAGCGAGACGCTCGACGTCGCGCGGCGCGTGTTGCGTCAGGTACTGGACCATTGTCTGGAAGGCCGCGAGCTTCGCACGCGCACGGTCGCGCGTTCGATGTCGCGAAGAGGAAACGCATGAGGATTTCGAACATCGAACTCGGCATCAACATCGATCACGTGGCCACCGTGCGCCAGGCGCGTCGCGTGTCCTACCCGGATCCGGTTCACGCCGCCCTGCTGGCCGAGCAGGCCGGCGCCGACAACATCACCTTGCACCTGCGCGAAGACCGCCGGCACATCCAGGATCGCGACGTTCATGCGTTGCGTCCGTTGCTGCAGACGCGCATGAACCTCGAGATGGGTCTCACCGATGAAATGGTCGAGATCGCCGTGAGTGTCCGGCCGCAGGATTGCTGCCTCGTACCGGAAAATCGCGCCGAGATCACCACCGAAGGCGGACTCGATGTTGCCTCTGATGTCGAACGAGTGGCCGGTGGCGTGCGCAAACTGGCCGCGGCCGGCATTCGCGTGGCGTTGTTCATCGCGCCGGACGTTGCCCAGGTCGAAGCGGCCAAGCGCTCGGGCGCACCGGTGATCGAACTGCACACCGGCACCTATGCCGAAGCCTCAGGGGCGGCCCAGGCGCGCGAGCTCGAACGCCTGTCCACCGCCGCCAAACGTGCGGCCAACCTTGGGCTGGAAGTGCATGCCGGGCATGGCCTCACCTATCACAACGTCGGGCCGGTGGCGGCCATCGGCGAGATCGTCGAGCTCAACATCGGCCATTGCATCATCGCGCGCGCGATCTTCACCGGCCTTCCGGCCGCGGTGCGCGACATGAAGGCGTTGATGCAGGGTGCGCGCCGATGATCTTCGGCATCGGCGTCGACGTGCTCGAAGCCGCGCGCATCAAAAAGGTCCTGGCGAAATTCGGTGACCATTTCATCGACCGGCTGCTCATGCCGGCGGAGCGCGCACAGCTCAAGCGGACGAAACGGCCCGAGCGATTCATCGCCATGCGTTTTGCCGCCAAGGAGGCGATCGTCAAGGCCATGGGCACGGGCTTCGCGCACGGCATCTGGATTCGCGACGTGGGCGTGGTGCAAAACGCCTGGGGCAAGCCCGAAGTCGCGTATTCGCCGCGGGGCGAGAAGGTGCGCCGCAAGTTAGGCATCGGTGGCGGACACGTCACGCTCACCGATGAGGCCGGGCTCATCGTCGCCGTGGCGGTGCTCGAAACGGCGCCGAAGGCCAGGCGCAAGGTGAACGCCAAGCCTCAGGTGAAGGCGAGCTCGAAGTCGCGGTCAAGGTCTAGATTGACGGCCAGGGCGCGCCGATGAACACACTCGTGTTCGACATCGAAACCGTTCCGGATGTGGAGTTCGGGCGGCGCCTCTTCGGCCTCGAAGGGCTTTCCGATGACGAAGTCGGCAAGGCCATGCAGGCACGGTCGCGGCAGGAGTCCGGAAGCGATTTTCTCCCGCACGAGCAGCACCGCATCGTCGCGATCTCCTGTGCATTTCGCTCGCGCGAAGGCTTCCGGGTGTGGAGTCTTGGCGAAGAGGGCGCATCAGAACGCGAGCTGGTGGAGCGTTTCTTCGACGGCATCGACAAATTCACGCCGGAGCTCGTGAGCTGGAATGGCGGCGGCTTCGACCTGCCGGTGCTTCACTACCGCGCGCTTCGTTTCAAGGTGCAGGCGCCGCGATACTGGGAAACCGGTGACGAAGACAATGCCTTTCGTTACAACAATTATCTCGGCCGCTTTCACTGGCGCCACGTGGACGTCATGGACGTGCTCTCGGGTTACCAGGCTCGAGCGCGCGCCTCGTTGTCCGACACCGCCGTGCTGCTCGGTTTTCCGGGCAAGCTGGGCTTCGATGGTTCGCAGGTCTGGGACGCGTATCGAAATGGAGAGCTCACGCGCATCCGCCGTTATTGCGAGACCGACGTCATCAATACCTGGCTCATCTTCCTGCGCTTTGCGCACATGCGCGGCCGGCTGACCGGCGCGGGCCTGGCCGATGAACTGGCGCGCACGCGCACCTGGCTCGGCGACGCCAAACAACCGCATTTCGACGAGTTCCTCGCCGCCTGGACGCCCGAGACGTGAGCAAGGTGGCGCGCGAAGGCCATGCCGGCGTTGAGACCGGCGTGGTCACCGATCTCACTCACGACGCCGAAGGGGTGGTGCGCGAGGCAGAGGGCGGCGGAAAAATTGCCTTCGTCGCCGGCGCGTTGCCCGGCGAGCGCGTGAGTTTCCGGCGGCGCAGCTTCCACAAGAGCCACGACGAAGCCGCGCTCATCGAGATACATGAAGTTTCGCCGCAGCGCGTGACACCACGCTGCGCCCACTTCGGTGTGTGCGGGGGCTGCGCCCTGCAACACCTCGATCCCGACGCGCAGATCGCGGCGAAGCAGAAAGAACTCGCCGCGAACCTCGAACGTATCGGCAACGTCCAGCCCGCTCAATGGCTGCCACCTTTGTTAGGCCCGCACTGGAACTACCGCCGGCGCGCGCGCCTGTCCTCGCGCTTCGTCGTGAAGAAGGACCGCAGCCTGGTCGGGTTTCGCGAGAAGCAGGGCAAATACGTCGCCGACGTGCAGCGTTGTGAGGTGCTGGCCGAGCCGGTCGCCTCGCTGATCGGCAAGTTGGCGGACCTGCTGACCGGCATGGCGCGCCGGGCGAGCATCCCGCAGATCGAGGTGTCGCTGTCCGATGGGGAGCGCGTGCTGGTGGTGCGCGTACTCGATGCGCTGCCGGACACCGACCTCGACCAGCTTCGCGAATTCGAACAGGTTCACGGGCTGCGCATTCTGTTGCAGCCGGGCGGTCTCGACACCATCGCACCTCTGACGCCCGGTCCCGTCGACCTGCACTACCGGCTCGACGAATTCGACCTGAAGCTCGAGTTCGGCCCCACCGACTTCGTCCAGGTGAACGCCGCCATCAACCAGGCCATGGTGGCCCGGGCCATCGAACTACTGGAGATCGGGGATACGGACCGGGTGCTGGACCTCTATTGCGGTCTCGGCAACTTCACACTGCCCCTGGCCCGCCGGGCCCGCGCGGTAGTTGGCGGGGAAGGTGAGGCAGGTCTCATCGCGCGGGCCCGCGCCAATGCTCGTCTCAACGGCATCACCAACGCCGAATTCACCGTGGCCGACCTGTCGGTAGCGCCCGACACCACCATTCCGTGGATGCGCGGGGGGTTCGACAAGGTGCTGTTAGACCCGCCGCGGGTCGGCGCACGTGAAGTTTTGAGCGCCGTGGCACATCTCGCCCCTCGCAGGGTGGTGTATATCTCTTGCCACACCGGATCCCTGGCGCGCGACCTGGGTGTCCTGACGCATGAGCTGGGCTTCCGCTTACGCGCCGCCGGTGTACTTGATATGTTTCCGCATACGACACACGTGGAGTCCATTGCGGTGCTCGACCGGGCATCGTAAGCGAGGGGGCTCCTGGATAGGACTACGCAGGTGACCCTGGGCCCATTGATGGTCGACGTGGCCGGTCTCGAGCTGACGCCCGAGGACCGCGATGTCCTGCGCCATCCGCTCGTGGGAAGCGTCATCCTGTTCACCCGCAACTACGCCAGCTCCGATCAGCTCGCCCGGCTGGTGGCCGACATCCACGCCGTGCGATCGCCGGCGCTGGTCGTGGCCGTGGACCAGGAGGGTGGACGCGTCCAGCGGTTCCGCACGGGCTTCTCGGCGTTGCCGTCGCCGCGCCGCATCGGCCACGAGTTCGACGTGGACGCGAAACAAGGGGTGGCGTTTGCCCGCGCCATGGGCTGGCTCATGGCGGCGGAGCTGCGCGCGCACGGCGTCGACCTGTCGTTCGCACCTTGCGTGGATCTGGACCTCGGTGTCAGCGAAGTCATCGGCGATCGTGCATTTCATTCCAAGCCCGAAGCCGTGGCGCAGCTCGCGATTGCGTACATGGCGGGCATGAAGGACGCCGGCATGGCGGCCACCGCCAAACATTTCCCCGGCCACGGCGCCGTCGTGGCGGACTCGCACAAGTCGTTGCCAGTAGACAGGCGCGATTGGAATGCGCTCGGCGACGAACTCCTGCCTTACCGCCGGCTCATCGCCAATGGAATTCCCGGCGTCATGGTGGCGCACATACTGTTTCCCGCCGTCGATCCTGCGCCCGCCAGCCTCTCGCGCCGCTGGATCCAGAACGCGCTGCGCGAAGAGATGCGTTTTGAGGGCGCGGTGTTCACCGACGACCTTTCCATGGGTGGCGCCGCCGAGTTCGGCGACATCGTGGCGCGCGCCGAAGCGGCGCTCGCCGCCGGTTGCGACGTGCTGCCGGTGTGCAACGACCGCGCCTCCGTCACGACCCTGCTCGATGGGCTCACGTTCGAAGTCGAGCCGGCTGCTCATCTTCGGCTCGTCCGGATGCGAGGCCGCGCAGCCCCCGAGCGCGATGAGCTCTTCGCGGGTGGCGCCTGGCGCTCCGCTGCGGACCTGCTGGCGCGCTCCGCCGCCGCGCCGAAACTCCATCTCACGGCGGGTAACGCATGAACGGCTTCCAGGGAGATTTTCTGCGGGGCGCGCTCGATGTCTCGCCGGATGGCGTGGTCATCTGCGAAGCGTCCGGCGATCACCTGGTGGTGTACGTCAACGCCGCGTTCTGCCGGCTCACCGGCTATGAAACTTCGCAGCTGTTAGGCAAGAATCTTCGGCTGCTGCAGGGCGAGGATCGCGATCAGCAGGAACTCGACACCCTGCGTGAAGCGCTGCGCCACAACGAATCGGTGCGCGTGCTGGTGCGCAACCAGCGCAAGGACGGCACGGTGTTCGTCAACGACATGCAGATCTACCCGCTCAGGAATGGCGAGGGCAAGGCCACTCACCTCATCGGCTATCACCGGGAAGGCGGAACCCGGGTACGCACTGGGGACACCGGCATCCGGGGTCTGCCCAACTGGGTGCGCGAAGACCGGCTCACCGGCCTCGCGTCGCGCTACTACTTCGAAGACGTGCTCAAGCGCGATTTCGCACTCGCGCAGCGTGACAAGACCGACATCGCGCTCTTGCTGTTCGACATCGACCAGTTAGGCCCTTACAACGAGATCTTCGATCGCGCCGGCGGGGACGCCGTCGTGAAGCGCGTGGCGCGGGCCATTTCCGGTTCATTCCGGCGCGGCACGGACATCGTCGGCCGCTGGGAAGGCGCCAGCGTGATCGTGCTCATGCACGGTACGAGCGCGGACCACGTCATCCAGCATGCCACCACGGTCGCGCACCGCGTGCGCGAGCAGCAGATACATCACCCGCGCTCCACGCAGAAGTACGTCACCGTGAGCGGCGGTGTCGCGATTCACACCGCGCGTGCCGAAGACTCCGCGGAGAAATTCCTCAAGGCCGCCGAGGCCGCCGTGGCGCGTGCGAAAGAGCAGGGGCGCAACCGCATCATCGTCGCCGAGGAAAACGACTTCGGCTAAATGGGGACACTCCCCATTTGCTAGCAAAAGGGGGCGCACCTGGTTGGTGAAAGAGCGAGATCGGCGAAGTCGGCTCGCGCCTCAGCGTCCACCCGTCGAACGATTGGCTGGCGTCACCAGCGCGACTACGCCAAAGGCCGGATGGTCGTAGTAGCTGGGCTTGTCCACGCGTATGCGGCGCGCCTCGTTCAGCGTGAACACCGTGCCGGCAGGCGCGGCGAGGCCGGTGGGTGGATTGGACGTCTGGTAGTTGAGCGACATGCCGAGATGCAGGTAGCTGCCGCTCTCGAGGTAGATGATGCCGGACAGCCCGGGCGCGGAACCGGCGAGTTTGGCCACCGTGAATCCGGCACGCGAACCCCAGGAACTCGCCGTCTGCTGCCAGGCGAAATGCGCGATGGGTTGATAGTTAGAAGTGTTCTGCAGCTTGCGCGCGACGTCGTTGAGCTTGAACTGCGCCGCCGGCACGGATTGCACGAACTTGCCGGTGACCGGAGCGTCCGGGGTGTCCGGGCTGCGCGCCAGGGGCTTCACGCTCCAGTCTTCCGGGCCGCCGGCGCCGCTCATGTTGCGGAACACGATGAGTTCGATGGTGTAGACCCGGGCGGAGGGCGCGGTCTGCGCCAGCGCGGGCGGCAACGTGGCGCTGAGGCTGACCAGCGTGAGCAGCAGGGCGGCAACGAGAGTGCGCGGACGGGAGCGGCCGTAAGAGGTCATGGGCGCGAAGTATAGCGGGTCGCCATTTTTCGTTTTGGAGCGGCTCATTTCTTGGTTCCGGTCTTCGTTCCGGCAGGCACGGCCTTGAGCTCATTCAAAAACTTCTCGGCGAATTCGAAGCGTTCCCCGCCTTCGTCGGTCTCGACCGAAATGCGAAGCTTGAGAGCGCCGTCGAGGCGGTAGTCACGATCCGGGTGCTGCACCAGGCGTATGACCGCTCGCGGGTCCACCTGGTTCTGTTCTTCGAACAGTGCATAGCCTCCCTGGGGGCCAAGATCCAGTCGGCGGATTCCGATGGCACGCGCAGCCAGTTTGAGCCTTGCCACTCGCAGCAGGTTCGTGGCAGGCGGCGGCAAGGGGCCGAAGCGGTCGACGATCTCCTCGGTCAGCGCATCGATCGCCGCATTGTCCGGCGCGGCCGCCAGCCGCTTGTACATCGCCAGGCGCACCGGCACGTCGGCGACGAAGCTCTCCGGCAGCAGCGCCGGTAGTCGCAGTTCGACCTCGGCGGTAGCG
>DASTTJ010000171.1:0-3417 GCA_035760205.1 Steroidobacteraceae bacterium
GGGTTTCTTGCACCGGGCGCCGTCAGCGAATGTTTAGGACCACTTCTCGTTTACTCATTCTCAGTCACGGCTTCGGGTAGCGGAGCCCTGCAGGCGTCTTGTATAAGGCACGCGCATTGCATTGCCGTGGTGAACTCCGAATAGCGGGGCAGGTTTGTACATGAAAACTCTTGTGCGCACAGCGTGGGTAATTCTGGCGCTTGCTGTATGGACGCAGGCTGGTGCCCAAACGCAGCGCCCACAGATTCCAACAGATGGAGGCAGGGGCGTGATTGTAGTCTTGGGTGCTTCGTACGTAAATTCGTGGCCGATATCACAGATCGCCGGGCTCATCGTGGTGAACGCCGGTGTCGACGGTCACGAAACACGCGACATGATGGCGCGGTTCGAGAAAGACGTGCTTGCACGCCAGCCGCACTATGTCCTCATCTGGGGATTCATCAACGACTACACGCGCAACCCCGCGGACAAACATCCGCAGATGGCCAAGGCCATCGAGCAGCGGATCACGGAGATGGTCGACAAAGCCCTCGCACGCGGCATACAGCCAGTCCTCGCGACCGAGGTCACGCTGCCCGCCGCTCCCACAGCCTGGGGGGAATTCACGGCCTCCATCTTTCGCACGATGGGCCGCACCAGCTACCAGGACCGGATCAATACGCAGGTCATGAACACCAATCGCTGGCTCAAACAGTTCGCCGCGCAACGAAAGCTCGGCGTACTCGACCTGCAGCAGGCGCTCGCGCCCGAAGGTGTCTATCGTGAGCGCGAATATTCGATGCCCGATGGCAGCCATCTCAATCCCGCCGCCTACGCGGCACTGACCCGACTTGTCGAAACGCAAAAAGGCCTCTTCAGCAAATGAGTAAACTACTCCGCGTCGCGATTTTTGGCGGCGGCCGCATGGCCATGAACCATGCGACGGCGATCCGTCTCCAGCCCGATACGCAGTTCGTCGCGGTGGCCGATCCTTTCCTCAAGCCCGAAGAGGTGCGCGAGAAATTCGGCACGGACATCGAACACTTCAGCGACGCGGCCGAGCTGTTGACGTTGGCCAAACCCGACGTGGTGCATATCGTCACGCCGCCGCACACGCACTTCGCGCTTGCGAAACTCGCGCTCGAACACGGCGCAAGCGTGTACGTGGAAAAACCGTTCGCGCTCTCGCAGCGTGAAGCGGCGGAAATCCTCGACCTCGCCGCCAGCCGTGGACTGCAGGCCGCGGCCGCGCACCAGGTGTTGTTCCAGCGCGCGGGGCAGCTTTACCAGACGCACCTGCCCATGCTCGGCAAGATCGTGCACGTCGAAAGCTACTTTTCGTTCAAACCCGTGCGGCGGCGTCCGGACGGCGGTGCGCCCCTGTCTGCCGAAGATCAGCTAATCGACATCCTGCCGCACCCGGTCTATCTGATGTTGAGCGCGCTCGAGTCGCAATCGGCGTCCGTACCCGAAGTCACCGCGCTCGACGTCGACCCCGACGGCGAAGTGCGTGCGGTGATCCGCAGCGGCAGCGTGCTGGCCACGCTCATCGTGAGCCTGCGTGGGCGGCCGGTGGAGTCCTATCTGCGCGTGGTCGGCACCAACGGTTCGGTGACCGCCGACTTCATCCTGGGGGACGTTGTCGCACTTCCTGGCGCGGGCGCATCGGGCCCGGCAGTGGTGGTCAAACCCTTCAGCCAGTCGTTCAAGAAATTCTGGGGCAGCTTCGCGGGCGTCGGTCGCCTGCTATTCCGCCGCCAGAAGAGTTATCCAGGCCTCGGCGAGCTGCTGGCGCTGCTTTACGGCAGCGTGCGCACGGGTGCCAATCCGCCAATGAGCCGCCAGACCATCCTCACTACCGTCCGGATCTGCGAACAGATTTCCGAAAGGCTGTATGCCGCGGGCAAGCAAGTAGAGGAACTCGCGCGCGTCGAACTCGACGCCGCCAACGCGATGCTCGCCCAGCCCAATGCGTCGCGCGGCACGGTGTTCGTGACCGGCGGTTCGGGCTTTCTTGGCCGCACCACGCTGCGCGAGCTGCGCGCCGACGGCTGGCGCGTGCGTGCGTTGGTTCGCCGTGTGCCCGGGGCACGAGCCCAGGTACCGGGCATCGGCTACGTTGAGGGCGACCTCGGTCGCGGCATTTCGCCCGCCTTGCTGGACGGCGTGACCGTGGTCGCGCATCTCGCCGCCGAAACCGCCGGCAACCAGGCCGCGCACCAGCGCAATTCCATCGACGCCACTCGCATGCTCATCGACGCGATGAAGGCGGCTGGCGTGCGCAAGCTCATCAACATCTCGAGCTCCGCGGTATTGCGGCCCGGGCCGAGCGTCCTGCGCGAAGATTCTCCGATCGATCGCGGCAACCTCGCCCGCGGCCCCTATGTCTGGGCCAAGGCCGAAGCCGAAGCGCTGGCTATCGAACGCGCAGCGGCCGGCGACATCGAAGTGCGCACCATTCGTCTCGGACCACTCGTGGACTTCGAGGACTACACCCCGCCAGGTCGCCTCGGCCGCGAGGTGGTGCGGTTGTTCGTCGCCATGGGTACGCGCGGTAATGCGCTCAGTGTCTGCGACGTGCGAACGGCCGCAAGCGTGGTGCGCGACTACTCCAACAACTTTGCCGCGGCGCCGCCGATGGTCAACCTGCTCGAAGTTCCGGCGACCACGCGCGGCGCGCTCGCCGAGCGACTGCGCGCAACTCGCCCCGATCTCAAGTTCTTCTGGATGCCGTTCTTCGTGCTGCGGGCGTTGAGCTGGTTCGCCATTGGCCTGCAGAAGGTCCTGCGTCCGAAAGCGCCTGCACTCGATCTGTACGCCGCATTCAAGTCGGAGCGTTACGACCCGACGGTTGCAGAACGGGTGATCGCCTCGGCCCGCAAGAACCACCAGCCCTGAAACGCAAAACGGCGGCCCCTGCCTGCAGGAGCCGCCGTCTCACGTGCAATTGCTATTGCGCGGTTGTCGAGGTGGGCGGGTTCGGACGAGGACCCGAAGCCGGGTACCAGTTCGGATCGAATGTGGGCCCGATCTCGAAGTCGTCGATGACGAAACCGATGGTGCCCTGGTAGTTCGTGCCCCAGTAGCCCACGACGTTCACGTCACCGTCCCAACCAGTGGTGCCGAGACCCGCATCCATGTTGAGGTGTTCGGAAGACGGCGAAGTCTGGTTGTTGTTGTTTGCCCAGATGCGGAAATCGGCCGTGCCGTTGCCGCCCGTGGTCGCCTGGTACTGCAGGTGGTACCAGCCGTTGATGGGCGCTGCGCCCTGGTTCTGCGGCTTCGGCACCGGTGACGGGTGATTCGCTCGCGTGACCAGCACCGCAGGTGCGCATGACCAGTCGATGTTCACGTGCGAGGAAAAGCCCGCGTACTGGCCCGAGACCGACCCTGAGTTGAAGTCGGACGGCAGACCCCAGTGGGTGCTGCGGGTCCAGA
>DASTTJ010000172.1:0-2982 GCA_035760205.1 Steroidobacteraceae bacterium
CGCTCAGGTTTGTTCCTGCAACAACGTTTCCAAAGGCGGCATCTGCGCGGCGATTGAAGCCGGCTGCACCACGGTCGGTGCACTGAAGACCAAGACCAAGGCCGGCACGACCTGCGGTGGTTGCACGCCGCTGGTGACGCAACTCCTGAACGCCGAGCTCAAGCGTCGCGGCGTTTCAGTCAACACGTCCATGTGCGAGCATTTTCCGTACACGCGCCAGCAGTTGTTTCACCTGGTCCGCATCGGCGAGCTGAAGACTTTCGAAGACGTCATCGCCAAACACGGCAAGGGTCTGGGCTGTGACATCTGCAAGCCCGCGGTCGCGTCGATCATGGCGTCGTGCTGGAACGAGTTCGTGCTCAAGAAACGTCACGCGGCGCTGCAGGACACCAACGATTACTTCCTGGCCAACATGCAAAAGGACGGCACCTACTCCGTGGTGCCGCGCGTGCCGGGCGGCGAGATTACTCCGGAGAAACTCATCGTCATCGGCCAGGTGGCGAAGAAGTATGGCCTTTACACCAAGATAACCGGAGGCCAGCGAATCGATCTGTTCGGCGCGCAGGTGCACCAGTTGCCGTTGATCTGGAAAGAACTCATCGACGCGGGCATGGAATCCGGCCACGCGTACGGCAAGGCGCTTCGTACGGTAAAGAGTTGCGTCGGTTCGACGTGGTGCCGCTACGGCGTGCAGGACAGCGTGGGCCTCGCGATCGATCTCGAGAATCGCTACAAGGGCCTGCGTGCACCTCACAAGATCAAGTTCGCGGTGTCAGGCTGTACGCGTGAATGCGCCGAGGCGCAAAGCAAGGACGTCGGCGTCATCGCCACCGAAGGCGGCTGGAACCTGTACGTCTCCGGTAACGGTGGCATGAAGCCGCGCCATGCGGACCTGCTGGCGCGCGATCTGGACACCCCCACGCTGGTCAAATATATCGACCGCTACCTCATGTTCTATATCCGCACGGGCGATCGGCTGCAGCGCACATCGACCTGGCTCGAGAACCTCGAGGGCGGCATCGAATACGTGCGCAAGGTGGTTTGTGAAGACTCACTCGGCATTGGCGCCGAGCTCGAAGCCGACATGGCGCGCGTCATCGGCAATTACGCCTGCGAGTGGAAAGTGGCCATCGAAGATCCGTCGACGCTCAAGCGATTCCGTCATTTCGTGAACGCGGAGGTCACCGACAAGAACGTGTTGTTCGTCGAAGAGCGCGGGCAGATTCGTCCAGCCACCGCCGAAGAACGCGCCAGCGCCGTGGTGGCAGCGTGAACGACGTAGAACGCTGGCAAAACGTCTGTTCGCTGGACGATCTCATCCCGGGAACCGGCGTGTGCGCGCTGGTGGGTGGTCGGCAGATCGCGGTGTACCAGGTGGACGGACAGACCTACGCGTTGGATAACTTTGATCCCGGCAGCCGCGCCAACGTGCTGTCGCGTGGACTCACGGGAGACCTGCAGAACGAACCGGTGGTGGCGTCGCCCATCTACAAGCATCACTTCGTGCTCGCGAGCGGGCGCTGCATCGAAGACCCGACGTTCAGCGTCACCGCTTACGCCACGCGCGTCGTCGATGGCATGGTGCAGCTCGAGATTCCCCGTGAGCGAAACCGCATACGGCTGGTCATCGCCGGCAACGGCATGGCGGGCATGCGCACGGTCGAAGAGCTGCTCAAGCTCGGCGTGGCCGACCGATTCTCCATCACCGTGTTCGGCGCCGAGCCGCGCGGCAACTACAACCGGATATTGCTGTCGCCGGTGCTCTCGGGCGAGCAGCAGGCCGACGAGATCATGCTGCACCGGCCCAACTGGTATACGCGCCGCGGCATCACGCTGCATTCGGGCGATCCGATCGTGGAAATCGACCGCAAGCGCCGCACCGTGAAGTCCAGGAGTGGCGCGGTGGCGACTTACGACCGCCTGTTGATCGCCACCGGTTCCGATCCCATCGTGCTGCCGCTGCCCGGCAAGGACCTGCCTGGCGTGGTCACGTTCCGCGACCTGGACGACGTGAATCGCATGCTCGAACGCTCGGGCGCCGGCCGCCGCGCCGTGGTCATCGGCGGCGGATTGTTAGGCCTGGAAGCGGCGCACGGTCTGAGCCTGCGCGGCATGCACGTGACCGTAGTGCACCTGCTCGACACACTCATGGAACGCCAGCTCGACGCCTCCGCCGGCGCGCTGCTCAAGGCGGCGCTGGAAAAACGCGGCATCGAGTTCCGCATGCGGGCGAAGACAGAAGCCATCCTCGGTGACGAACGCGTCCAGGGCGTGAAGTTCGACAATGGCGATGAAGTGGCGGCAGACCTCGTGGTCATGGCCGTGGGTGTGCGCCCGAATGTCGATCTGGCGAAGAAGGCGTATCTTGCATGCGACCGGGGCATTCTCGTGGACGACACGCTGCAAACCTATGACCCGGCTATCTACGCGGTAGGCGAGTGCGTGCAACATCGCCGCCAGACCTTTGGCCTGGTGGCGCCGCTGTGGGAACAGGCGCGTATCTGCGCGCAGCACATCGCGGAGATCGGCGTGTCGCGTTTCTCCGGTGCGATCAACGCCACGCAGCTCAAGGTATCGGGCATCGAAGTGTTTTCCGCGGGAGACTTTTCCGAGCAGGCGAACCGCGAATCCCTCGTGCTCTCCGACAAGCGCCGTGGTGTCTACAAACGCGTGGTCCTCGAGGGCAACAAGGTCTGTGGCGCCGTGTTGTTCGGTGACGTGCGCGAAGCGTCGCGCCTGCGCGAGCTGATTGCCGACAAGACCGACATCGGGGCGATCCGCGATCAATTGCTGTTCGATCCGCCGGCTGCCGCATAAAGAGTGAACGCCGGCGCTCCCACTCGAACAACCTGTCCCTACTGCGGTGTGGGTTGCGGCGTGCTGGCCACGCCACGCAAAGGTGGTGCCGTGGACGTGCTCGGCGATCCGAAGCATCCCGCGAACCGCGGCAAGTTGTGCGTCAAGGGCAACGCCCTCGGCGAA
>DASTTJ010000173.1:0-3491 GCA_035760205.1 Steroidobacteraceae bacterium
GGGCGTGCAGCCGGCCTTGGCTTCGATGGCCAGTGCCAACGCCTCGATCGTGGCGAGCTGGACCTCCATGGCGCGCAGCGTTTCATCGTGTTCTTCTTTGAGCCGCGCGACCACGGAGTGATAGCTGCGGAACACGAGATACAGCGGGGCGGCCAGGAGCAGCAGCCACACGAACCATCCGCGATCCCACGCCGAAGTTGCCGCGACCGCCAGGGCCGCTCCGGCGAGATAACTGGGTGCGCTCCACAAGAAGTTGCGCTGCCACACCTGCGGGATGCTTTGACGGGTCGAGAGGGCGACGGCACCGGCCACCAGGCCGGTGTTGATGAAGAAGTACAGCGGGGCGATGATCGCCACGCCGCGAAGGAGGCTGGCGACACTGGTCGGATCGGCGCCGCGCGCCCACTCGAGCGGCAGTGCGGCGAGCCACACCGTCACGGTCAGGCTGGCAATACTGAAGAGTACACGGTGCACCGGATTCGCCGAAGGGGTGCGCAGCGTGCACTGCGCCGCGGCACTCACCGCCGCAATGCACACGGTGGGTGCCGGGCCCATGGCCAGCAGCGCCCAGAAGTTCACGGCGTGCGCCAGCGACAGGTTTGATTGGCCGCGTCCCAGCGGCAGCTCGATCTTCGCGGCGGAGGTCACCACCGTAAGCGCCATCAGAAAGAGGAAGAGTGGAAGCTGGTCGCCGCGAAAATCGCGGACCGATAACGCCAGGGTGATCGCCCCGAGAAGCGTGACCGACGCGACGTAAATCCGGGCCACGGGCGGCAGCACGAGAAAGGCCGCGCGGTCAGACTTCCGTCGGTACGCCGGAACGGGCGCAGTAGTCACGCTAGACTCCACACGACGTTGAATGACTTTAACGACACGCAACATTCCTCTGCATCGACCATGCCGAACGGTCGTTCTATTAGCATATATAGCCAAATTCAGGCGTATTTAGAACCATATAGCCAAATTTCAGGCGGACGTTGATGCGCGCCAAACTACGCACGTCAGTTCTATAACAGAACATAAAAATTACCGAAACAGGATCTCGAGCCGAGGTGTGCGAGCGATCATAGAGGCTGTTGCACGGGTTTTCCTGCTATGGTCCGAGGACTATTTGCCGCCTGAGTCGCGTGATAGAGTGAAAAGTCTGTCCTGACGCGCAAAATCGCGGAAGTACATGCAGGGCCAAGGGTTATGCCGTTGGCCAACCGGCGCACGGCGTGCGTCAAAGTGTAATGGCGATGCGTTTCGAGTTATCCAATATCCGGCAGCCGGAGACCGAGTTTCACAAGGTCGTTCAACCGGCAGATTTAGCGGGTACGGAAGAGGAGTATCGCGTTACGGCTCCGGTGGACCTCCGGATGGTGATCCACCAGGATCAGGATCGCTTTCGGCTGGTTGGTACCGTGAAAGCGGAGCTCGAGTTGGCATGCAGCCGCTGCCTCGAAGCGTTTAAGTTGCCGGTCGATCGCGCGTTCGACTTGCGCTACCTTCCCGCAAGTGCGGGGGCGCCCGCGTCGGACGACGAAGAGGAGACCGAGGTCGAAGAAGACGATGTCTCGATCACGTTTTATCGAGACGAACAGATCGACCTGAACGAACTGCTGCGGGAACAGTTTTACCTGGCCTTGCCGATGAAGCCGTTGTGCTTTGCCGGCTGTAAGGGAATCTGCCCGCAATGCGGAACCAACCGGAATACCGCCCCGTGCGCCTGCAATCCGCACTGGGAGGATCCCCGGCTGGCTGGCTTGAAGACGTTGTTAGAGAAGCGAAAGCACGACGATGCCTAATCCAAAACGCCGACACTCAAAGACCCGCGGCCGCAAGCGCCGCACCCACGACGCGCTCAAGGCCGCCACGCCCGGCCTGTGCCCGCAGTGTGGTGAGCCGAAAGCCTCGCACCGCGTGTGCGCGTATTGCGGCCACTACCGCGCGCGCCAGGTCCGACCAGTCGACGAAGACTAGCCACCGATTAACACCGATTCGACACGGATTGATGCGCGTTGCCGTTGACGCGATGGGCGGCGATCATGCGCCCGGACGACCCGTTGAGGGCGCCCTGGCGGCCGCGCGGAATCTGGGTCTTGGTGTCGATCTGGTCGGACGCTCTGATCTGATTGACGCGGAGCTCCAACGTCATCCCGATGCGGGATCGCTCGACGTGCGCGTCGTCGACGCGCCCGACGTGATCGAGATGTCGGAATCGCCCGCGAAGGCGCTGCGGCGCAAGCCCAAAGCCTCGATTCGGGTGGCGGCGGATCACGTGGCGGCCGGTCACGCGAGCGCGTTGTTCAGCGCGGGGCACACCGGCGCCAGCGTCGTCGCCGCGCACGCGGCGTTCGGGATGTTGCCGGGGGTCGATCGACCGGCCCTGGCGCCAACGGTGCCGACCAGGCAGGGCGCCGCGGTGTTGCTGGATGCCGGCGCCACGGTGGAATGTAAGCCGGTGCACCTGTTGCAGTTCGCGCACATGGGCGCGATGTATGCGCGCGCGGGGCTCGGGATCGCTCAACCGCGAGTGGGGCTGTTGTCGATCGGCGAAGAAGAAACGAAAGGAAACGAGCTGACGCGCGAGGCGCATCAGCTCCTGAAAGCCTCGGCGCTGACGTTCGTGGGGAACGTTGAAGCCCGGGGCATTTTTTCGGGCGAGGCCGACGTGGTGGTGTGCGACGGGTTCACCGGCAACGTGGCGTTGAAGCTGAGCGAAGGGCTGGTCGAGATGGTCGAGGACCTGCTCGGCGAAGAGCTGCAGAGCACGTTCTCGAGCCAGGTGGGATACCTGCTGTCGCGGCGGGCGTTCCGGCGCTTTCGCAAACGCGTGGATTACTCCGAGTTTGGCGGCGCGCCGCTGCTCGGCGTCGCCGGCCTCTGCATCGTCGGCCACGGCCGCTCCTCGGTGAAAGCCGTCAGGAACGCCGTGGCCATGGCGTCGCGCATGGCCGGCAACCGGATGATGGATCGCCTTCGCATCGAAATGGCTTCAGTGGTGGTGACACGATCGTGATTGCGTGCGTATTTCCCGGACAGGGATCGCAGGCGGTGGGCATGGGCAAGGCGCTCGCCGATCAGTTCGAGATTTGCGCGAAGACGTTTGCCGAGGCCGACGCCGCGCTTGGCGAGTCGCTGAGCGAGCTGATTTTCAACGGGCCCGCCGATCGGCTGACGCTCACCGAAAACACGCAGCCGGCGATTCTCACGATGAGCGTCGCGGTGTGGCGGCTGCTCGAGTCGCGCGGCCTGGCGCCGTCATTTCTCGCCGGACACAGCCTTGGCGAATATTCCGCGCACGTCGCGGCGGGCACCCTGTCATTCCAGGACGCGGTGCGGCTCGTGCGCAACCGTGGCCGCTACATGCAGGAGGCCGTGCCCGTGGGCCAGGGCGCGATGGCGGCGATCCTCGGCCTCGATGAGGCCGGCGTGATCAAGGCCTGCGAAGAAGCGGCACAGGGCGAGGTGGTGAGCCCGGCCAATCTCAATGCGGCCGGCCAGATCGT
>DASTTJ010000174.1:0-9216 GCA_035760205.1 Steroidobacteraceae bacterium
CTCGCGACCGGCGCGATCGTGCACACATTCAATCGCTGGCAATGGGCGGAAGCCGAGTTCCCGCTCTCGGGTGATGACGCACGCCTGCCGCTGGATGGCATCGCGTTGCGTTGGGGCCAAGGTCACGGCGCGGGTCGCGGCACTCCTACCGCCAACGGCTATCGAATGCTGGAGCGCACGCGCGTGCATTACCCGCCCGCACAGCGCAATAACGCCGGCGTCGTCTACTACAGCGCAATCGGCACGATCGTCGAAGTGGCGGTGGACACCGCCAGCGGCCGCGTCGAACTACTCAATCATCATTCGGTGCTCGAATGCGGCAATCAGATCGTGCCCGAACTGGTGTCGGGCCAGTTGCAGGGAGGACTTGCGATGGGCATCGGCCACGCGTTGCATGAGTATCTGCCGCTGTACGAGGACGGGCCCGGCAACGGCACCTGGAACTTCAATCGCTACACGCTGCCGCGTGCCCGCGACGTGGCGGTGTGGAAGCAGACTGGCGAAGTGCTGCCGGCGCTGTCGCCCAGCGACCCGAACAAGGGCATGGCCGAGGTGGTGATGATTGCAATAGTGCCGGCGATCGTTAACGCCATCGCACACGCGACCAGCCTGCGCTTTCGCGAGTTGCCGGTGACCGCGGAGAAAGTACGCGCCGCACTCGCCGGGGTGCAGACACCATGACCATGCTCAAGCTGCAGATCAACGGCAAGGAGTACGGCCCGATCGACGTACCGGAAGACATGATGCTGGTCGATGTGCTGCACGAATACCTCGGACTCACCGGAACGCGCTTCGGTTGCGGGCAGGGAGAGTGCGGTGCATGCACGGTGATCGTCGACGACGCGCGCGGTCCGCGCGAGGTGCGTAGCTGTATTACAGGTGCGCATTATTTTTCTGGCAAGCCGCTCCGCACCGTCGAAGGCCACGCCAGGCGTGACGCGGCCGGGGCGGTCAGCGCGCTGTCGCCGGTGCAGCAGGCTTTCCTCGATCACTTCAGTTTCCAGTGCGGCTACTGCACGCCTGGTTTCGTCAATGCCGCGACGGTGCTGCTGGAGCGACTGGCGAAGGCGCCGATGCGCAAGGAAGAGCTCGAGGCGACTATCCTTGAAGCGCTAAACCCGCACCTGTGCCGCTGCACGGGCTACGTGCGCTACTACCAGGCGGTGAAGCAGCTGGTGCTGAGTACGCCCGGGTTGGTCAAGCCGTGACCCGCGTCGGCTGGAGACGGGTGCTGCAGTGGTTGCTGGTCATCCTGTTGGCGTGGTGGCTGCTTGGCTTCGTCGCGCGCTGGTGGTCCGGCCGCGGCCCGGTGCAGCAGGCGCAGGCCAGCGCACAGCAACGCGCTCTTGGTCGCTATCTACTCGACGCCGCGGACTGCGCTGCGTGCCACACTGCGGAAGGCGGTGCGCCGTTTGCCGGTGGCGTGCCGCTGCGTTCGCCGTTCGGGACCATCTATGGCACCAACATCACCCCCGATCCGGATCACGGCATAGGCCGCTACACGGACGACGACTTCTTTCACGCACTGACCCGCGGCGAGGCACGCGACGGCCACCAGTTGTATCCGGCGATGCCGTACGTCTCGTACAAATCGATGACACGTGCCGATAGTGACGCGTTATATGCGTACCTGATGAACCAGGTCGCCGTGAAGAAGGCGAACCCATCCAATGACGTCCGCTTCCCGGCTAACATCCGTGCCGGCATGCATGGCTGGAACCTGCTGTTCGCTGACGCTGCGGTGACCCCGGTGTCGCGGGGCAATTCGCCCGCATGGCAGCGAGGCCGCTATCTCGTGGAAACGCTCGGCCATTGCGGTGAATGCCACAGTCCGCGTGGTGCGCTCGGCCAGGTCGATCGCGATCGTCCGCTCGCCGGCAACAGCGAGTTGGGGCGTTTCGCCGCCCCCGACATCACCCCGCAGGGACTGGCGGCGCGCGGCTGGGATGGCGCGTCGCTACGCGAATACCTCGCAACCGGCTCGAGCGCGATTGCGGTCGCCTCCGATGAAATGCTCAAGGTGGTAAACCTGTCGACGAGCCGGCTCAATGCCGGTGACCTCGATGCGATGACTATCTACCTGCTTGGCGACGCGCCTCCGGCACCAGTCACGCCCGCGAGTGTGGAGGCCAGTGCCGACGCTGGCAGCCACCGCCATTACTTCGACCTCTGCGCCGGATGCCATGGCCGTGACGGTGGTGGCGTACCCAACGTCGCCGTGAGCCTGCGCGCCAACACCAGTGTGCGTGATCCCAGCCCGCACAACCTTATCGTCGCCGTTCTCGACGGCCTGCCCGAGCACGACTTTCCGGGGCTGGCGCGCATGCAGGACATGCCTGGTTTCGCCGCGGACCTCGACGATACGCAAGTCGCGGCGCTGGTCACGTGGTTGCGCCAGGAGTTCGGTGGCCAGTCGGCGCTCGTCGAAGCTGCGTCGGTGCGTGAACTGCGACGCTGACCCTCAGAACCGCGCCTCGAACTGCAAGCCCACGATGCGTGGCTCGTTGAGGAAGCCCAGAATTGCAACCACCGATGAAGCCGCCGACCCTCCACGACCTTCGCCGCTACGCAATCTCGCGCTCGCTCTTCAAGCCCACGACGCTCCCTCGAGCCATCGAGAAGCTAGGCTTTGTGCAAGCCGACCCGATCCGCGCCCCTGCGCGCGCGCAGGACCTGACGCTGCGCCACCGCGTCGCCGGCTACCGCGCGGGCGATCTCGAGCGCCGCTATCCGCGGTTGGCGGTGGAGGAGGACTTCTTCGTCAACTACGGCTTCCTGCCGCGCGCGGTGAACACGCTGATGCATCCCCGCACCGCGCGTCAGGCATGGACAAAGGCACGCTTGCGCCAAGCGCAGGCGGTACTGGACTTCGTGCGCATGCACGGCGTTGTCCACCCGCGCGACGTCGACGCGCACTTTGCGCACGGCCGGGTGACGAACTGGTTCGGAGGATCGAGCAACGCCTCGACGCAGTTGCTCGACGGCATGCACTACCGCGGGCTGCTGCGCATCGCGCGCCGCGAGGGCGGCGTTCGCCTCTACTCGGCGCGAGCAGTGGACGCACCGCCGGCGGATCCGGCGGCGACGATGGACACGCTGGTCGACATCATCGTCAACAAGTACGCGCCGCTGCCGGTGCGGACACTTTCGCATCTCGTCATGCGGCTGGCGTTGGCGGTGCCGCACTGGCGTGATTCGCGCAAGGCGGCGCTGGCGCGCGCGAAAGCGCGCCTGCCGCATGCCGTGGTGAACGGACACACGTGGTACTGGCCCGCGGGCGAACAGCCGTGTTCGCGCCGTCACCAGGTGAGCGACACGGTACGTTTGTTAGCGCCGTTCGACCCCGTCGTGTGGGACCGCTGGCGCTTCGAGAACTTCTGGGGCTGGGCTTACCGGTTCGAGGCGTACACGCCGGCGCCGAAACGTGTGCGCGGCTACTACGCGCTGCCGCTGATGTGGGGCGACGCGGTCATCGGCTGGGGCAACTTGTCGGTGGTTAGCGGGTGGCTCGTGCCGTCGTTCGGCTTCGTGGCTGGCAGCGCGCCGAAGGCGTTGGCGTTCCGGCGGGCGCTGGACGAGGAGCTGGCACGCATCGAAGCGTTTCTCGGCCTCGGAGGTATGGAGACGGGTCGCAGTGCGCCTTGAGTTTCGCGGCGCAGCCATGACGTTCCAGCTGGAACGTCCTTCGCCCGCGTCGCCTTCTGCAGTATCACCTCGACGGCAAGTCCCAGGTCCATTCGGCCGCCGGTCCAGCTCTCGTTTATGTGACTTTCATTGCTTTCCAGTCAGATTCGCGGCGTTGAAGCACCAATGCTCGCGGGCGTAACATTCTGCTCGGGTCAACGAGGTGCTGTATGCCAAGTTCTCTTAAACAGCTTGAAGAGCAGGCGAGAGCCCTAAGCCCTGATGAGCGGGCGAAGCTCGCGCAATCAATCCTGGAGTCCTTGCACACACCCATGGCGGAAGTTGAAGCTGCTTGGGCGGAGGAAATCGAACGCCGCGTCGCTGCGTTCGATCGCGGCGAGATCCCTTCGTACCCGGCCGAGGATGTGTTTGCGGAAGCCCGTCGATTCTCGCGGTGACACGCGCGCGGTTCATTGCGCCGGCGCGGCGTGAGTTTCTCGCGGAAGTTGCCTACTACACTGGAGTTTCGCCGGGTCTCGGTGCGCGATTCGCAGCATCTGTAGAAGAAGCAGTAGTTCGAGCGCTTGCTTACCCGCTCGCAGGTTCTCCGGCTCCAGCGAATATCCGGCGAATGTTTGTCCGGGAGTTTCCCTTTGCCGTCGTGTACCGCCCAGACGAAGGCGGAATCGTCATCTTCGCGGTCGCACATCACTCGCGGCGCCCGGAATATTGGCAGCCGCGAGTTCAAGAGCGCTAGTCACTACCGCGGGCTTTCGGCCTCTGATCTCGCCGCGCTGCGCGAATGAATTCGCGAACAAGACTCGGCTGCATGGGTCAAGCGGATCGAGTCGGATCAGGCGGCTGGCAATCTTCAGAACATGGTGTCCGAGGCGAAGGCGGAGTTCGACCTCGACAACATTGACGCTCCCGCTGGAACGTCCGCAACAACTCTTCTAGTACACGCTGGGGCAGTTGTCGGGTCCCGGCGGCGAAGTCTTCTGCTCTTTCTGCACCCGGCATCGCAGCATCTCATTGCTGGCGGTCACTTCATCGACCTCGACACCGAGCAACTCATCGACCAGCACTTCGAACAGGGAGGAGAACGGGCCGTCTGACGAAGGTGCCGGTTTGGGCGTTGGACGCGCGGTCTGGCGACGCGGTGCCGGCGGCTTTTCCTCCGGCACGAATTTGATCGTCGCCACCGGCTGGGGATCGACGGCGGATTTCTCGGACAACTGGACGGTGGCGTATTGGTTAGCCGCGGTATCGCGAACGATCTTTCTGATCGAAGCGCTGTTGAGATCGAAAGCCATGGCTGTTGGGGCCGGCTGGACAGCCACCGGCTCTTGCGACCAGGCAGGGGACACAAGCAGCGCGACCAGCAGACACGCACGCGGATTCATGGTGGTAAGACTACGCCTGGGACCCAGAGCCGATCAATTCCCTAACTTCCGATCCGAGAGGTGCTACCTCGCGTATCACTTCTGTCTTAACATGCCTGGAAACTGCCACCCATGAAGATGCCTCGCAAAAGAATCATCCTGCTCATCCCGCTGGCGCTATTTGCGCTGGTGTACATCGGGGCGGCAGTGATGCTGGCGTTGCGTGATGACCAGATCGCGGTCCTCGAGAAACCGCCGGCTCACCACGAAACCATCGCGATTTTCGGTGCCAGCGGAACCGCGGGGGACGGAATTCTAAAAGCCGCTCTGGCGAGCCCCGACATCCAGAAGATTCATGTCATCACCCGTCGCACGACTCCGCGAATCGAACAAGGCATTGCGGCTGGAAAAGTGCAGATGACCATGCACCAGGATTATCTCGACTATTCGGCGATCGAGGATCAGATAGCCGCAGCAGATGTGGTCTTCTGGGCGATCGGAATCAGCTCACTTGGCGTCGACGAGAAAACCTACGGCACGATCCATGTCGACTATCCCGCAAGCTTCGTGGCGAAGTGGCTCGGTGTCAGTGACAAGCCGGCAATTTCGTTTCATTACATCAGCTCCAGCGATATCTCGGAGGATTCGACCGCGATGTGGGCGCGGGAGAAAGTACGTGCCGAGCGAACGCTGTTCAAGCTCGCCGAAGGAACGAAATTGCGGGTGATCGCCTATCGGCCGGACTACATCGGGCCGACCGATGAAGAGGTGAATTTGGGCCAGACTCTTCTATATAGGTTTTTCGCGCCCATCGGCGCTGCGGTGAAAGCGGAGCAAATCGGCAAAGCGATGATTGAAGTCACCGCGCGATCCGAAGAATTCGTGAATGGCGCCAAACTAGGCACCCGAAGCATCATTTGCTACGGCGATGCGTATGACCGGCGGGGAAGCCGCTCCGCCGGGGAACCTCGAACGCCATGAGCAACGACAGCGAGCGACTATCATCGAGACGACCGTGTTCAGTGCCCTGGAGGCTGCAGTGACTCAGACTGCAACGATCAAGATGTTCACCGTTGCATCCCTTCTTTTGGCGGGCGCGGCATTATCGAGCTGCGCCCGGGAAGAAGCCGCTCCGCCACCTCCTGCCAAGGCCGCGCCGACCGCCTATGACGTTCTGCCTCGTCTCTATGTCGCTTACCCCGACAAGCCGGATCCGAACTGTCGAGACGGCAAGGCCAAGCTCTTCGACGAATGCAGTGACCAGACCGCCTTGTTCGAAAAGGCGCGCGCTCGTGCGCAAGCAGAGGGGAAAACTCTCCTGGTGGAGTACGGCGCGGAGTGGTGCATCTGGTGTCACGTCTTCGCCGCTCACATCAAGGGGGAGCACGGCCGTTTTCGTTACACCTATGGAAGTGCCGAGGCGCCGGATGAGCGGGACTCAACGACATTCGTGGAAGGGAAATGGGCGGACGCGAAAGCTGCGCTGGAGCTTTCGATGTTCGTCGCAGAGAACTTCGTGCTGGTCCACATCGAGCTGGAGCACGCCCCCAACGGCGCCGCAGTGCTCGAGTTAACAGGGGCAGCGGAGCACTACAACAATCGGGTTCCGTTCATCTACACGGTCGACGAGACCGGCCGCTTCGTCGCCCGGTTCCGGCATGATCCCGCGGAGCGTCGACGTGACGGCATACTGGATTGGTACCGCGGTTACGATCGCACGAACATGATTGAGCAGCTCGAGGCGATGCGTGGCGCTGCCTTGGCCAACAGGTAGGTACGCCCGGCTGTGCGCGTGATTGGCCAGGCGCGTTTCGACAAAGCGCTGTTCACCATCACCAGCTACCTATGAATTGAAGTGAGATCCATGCACCTCCCTGACTCAGAATTCCTGCGCAGGCACTGCAGCGATGCAATCTGCCGGTCACATTAAGTAGCCGTGAACCCCGCTTTGCCGCGAGTGTCTAGGGATATCTCCGCGGCGCATCGAGTCCGGCGAAAAATCACGCGCTGCAAAACCGCAGCGCCTTCCTAGCCTTACGGCGATCCATCAGTTCTCTCACTCAAGTTGTCGGCGCGTCTGCCCCGTATCGGGTCAATTCATGAACGGGCCGTGGCATGCAACATGCATCTTCGACGCCAGGGGATCGACTTGTGAGCGTGCGTAGACATGAGATCCGAAGAAGTTTTTGGCGGCGAGGTGTCACTCTGCGTGGAGCAGGAGCGCGACTCGTTGTCCGTCCACGAAGTCATTCGTCGTCACCACGACTCGTTGATCCGTTTTCTGCGCCAGCGCCTGCGCGTGAAAGACGATGCCGCGGATGTGGCCCAGGAAGCCTACATACGCATGATGCAGTACGAAGGTTCTCGCGAGATTCAATCGCCGTCGTCGATGCTGTTCCGCATAGCCATCAACGTGGCCAACGACTTGGGGCGCTCGGAGCAGGCACGCCGGGTCAACGATCAGACCTCCATCGACGGGATGGACCTCGCCTGCGGCACGCCGCCGGTCGAGCGGGAAATCGCGGCGCAACAAGACCTTACGTTGCTCTATGACGCCATCGAGAATCTGCCGCCCAAGTGCCAGCGCGTCTTTCTGCTGAGCCGGGTACAGCACATGACCTACCCGCAGATCGCCGCCCATTGCGGGATCTCCGTGAAGATGGTCGAGAAGCACATCGGACACGCCCTGGCGATCTGCATGAAAAAGGTAGGGGGAAGCTAAGACCAAACGTCTTGGCCACATGGAATCCATGAATCGCGAACGCACTTTGCAAGAGGCGGCGCGCAGGTATGCGCGGCTGCACGCTAATGATTGCACTCAGGATGAGAGAGACGCCACGACGGAATGGCTGGCAGAGTGTCCTGAGCGACGTCATGCCTACGAACTGGCGGATCGGGTCTCCGCCGACGTCAGCGCGCTGGCCCACGACGATCGACTGGGCCAGAAGCTGCGCGCCCTGGCAGACGAGGCGTACGCCGTTCGTGCGGTGCAGCCACCGCGACGCTGGCGTGTCGGCGCCGGTCTCGCCGCAAGTCTTTTTGTCGCCGTGCTGGCCTGGCAGGGCACATCGCCCACGGTTACCGACTCGCTGCAGTCGGTCGCTTACGAGTCCACGGGCGCCGAGCGCCGTGCGGTAAAGCTCGACGACGGATCCACGGTGGAGCTGGATGTAGATAGCCGCATCGCGGTGCGCATGAGCGCCGAGCGCCGCGAGATCGAATTGATGTCGGGTCGCGCGATGTTCGATGTGGCGCACGACCCCGATCGCCCGTTTTCGGTCACCGCGGCAGGCTCGCGCACGACGGCTCTGGGCACGAAGTTTCAGGTGTGGCGTGACGATGTGAATGTGGAAGTGACGCTGGCGGAGGGTTCCGTGGCCATCGATCGGAGTGAGCGCAGCTCATCTGGCGACGCCTGGTCAGAGCGCCTGAGTCCGGGCGAGCAGCTCAGCATCGATACGTCGACCCAGCGACGTCTGCGGCGGGTCGTGGATGTGAACATGAGCACGAGCTGGATGCACGGCCGGCATATCTTCCGCGGTACACCGCTGCATGCCGCGATCGACGAGGTGAACCGCTACGCCACCCGGAAGATCCGGCTCGGCGATGCGTCTCTTGCCAATCTGTCGGTGGCGGGGAACTTCATCGTGGGCGACAGCGAGGTCATCGTCGATGCTTTCGCGGCCGTGCTGCCCTTGCGCGCAGTGGACGGGGGTGATCGCGAAATCATTCTGATCCGCAGTGTCCGCCAGTGAGGGATGAGGTCGCGGTGTTCGGGAGGCGGACTCACGGATCGAATCTCCACGGGCTTTGCTAGGCCAGCGATTCATCTACGGCGTGCTCGTTTTGGCGCTGACGCTGTCACGCTCGCTGGCCTGCACTCCGGACGAGAACGTCAAGTGTTTTGATATCCCCGCGCAGTCGTTGACCGACGCGCTCGACCGCTTCAGCGAGCAGAGCGGTCTTCAGGTCATCTACGAACACTCGCTGATCGCGGATGCCACCGGTGCTGAGGTTTCCGGAGCCCTTCCCGTTGACGCGGCTCTCGACAGGCTGCTCGGGAAAACCGATATCGCGTGGGAATACGTCAACGCACGTACCATCCTTTTCCGGCGCTCGAGCGCGGCAAGCGACGACCGTGGCAGTTCGCGGGACAGGACTCCCGCAGACAGTCTTTCCGGCGATGGTGTGCCCGTCCAACGTCTGGGTC
>DASTTJ010000175.1:0-4967 GCA_035760205.1 Steroidobacteraceae bacterium
CACCTGCGGAGTCACCCGTATACACGCGCCGGACGAGAGTCCATCGCGCATCACGGTGAAGATGCCGTGTTCTCGCTCCAGAGTCTGCTGCAGACTGCGGACCGCTTCCACGCTGGTTTCGCCGCGCAGCCGAAAGGCACCCATGCCTGAGCGAGTGGCCTCCTCGGTGCCCCCAGAACCTCTAAGTGTCGCAGCTTCCGTGCGGGTTCGCTCCACATGGCGTGCAGGTGGCGCAACCGATGCTCCTTGGCGGCGGGACCCACGGCCTGGTGGAAAGCCAGCGCCTGCGGCACCGACAACACCAAAACGAAGTTCACCGTGCCCATGTGCACGCGCGTGCTGATGCGGACATTGCCGGCGTCGACCTCAAAGCTGCGGCGCCGGCGGTGAGACTGCGGTACTGCCGTACCAGGTTCTGAAGAGACTCGGTGGCGTTGCGCGTCAGGGCGATCTCATCGGGCGCGACGCCAAGCGCGGACGCTATCAGTGCTTCAACTGCCTGCTGGTCGGCATCGAACTGGCGACGCGCATATACCGACAGTTCGAGGTTCACCCGCTGCGCCGCCTCAAAATAGTGCTGCTGCACGGGCAGCGCCATCTTGCCCCAGTAACCATGCTCCAGGTTCAGGGGCTCGGAGGGCGAGTCGTAGTGTGCGGTCACGCGCGCCCAATAGTCTTCGTCTCGCGCGAGTGCGCGCGGATCGGCACCGGATCGGGCACCGAAGTCGGGAACCTGCGAGGCGGCCCGACCGGTAGACAACGCGGCCGCGCCGGCCAACATCAGTTCGCGTCGTGAAACTGGCATACGTCCCCTGTAAGAGCAGTCAGTGCGAGACCTGGACCCTGTCACCGCTCGCGACGTCGATGGCCACCAGTGAACCTTCGAGGCCAAAAGTGTAGGCGATGCCATTGGCAGCGTCGTACTCGATCGCAGTGCCGAAAGGCTTCATGCCCGTGCCGCGCACGTTGCCATTGCGCTCATCCACTCCCGACACCAGGGTGCGCAGCGGCGTGACCAGCGGCATGAAGAACAGGCTTTCCGGATCTGAATTGATGGCAAGCAGGCGGTTGTTCGCGGCATCGAGATGCATCCAGGTGGGTACGTTCGCCGGCAAGCCCACCGAAGGTCCGGAAGCTGGCGCGAAGATCGTGCGGTTGCCGGTGGCCAGGTCGACGCTGAGGTAGTTTGGCCCGTTCGCGCCGCTCTCCAGGTTGCTCACGATGGCGCGCGTGGGATTTCCGGCCGGTTCGAGCACGAGATCAATGGGCCTGCCGATTCCCGGCCCAGTGCCGACTGTCGAATTTTCGGAAATCGTGGTGCGCAGACCGGTGGCAAGATCGACGGCGAAGAGTGAATTGGCATTCGCCATCATGCCCACGCTGTCTACGAACAGCATGCGATTGCCGCTGACGTCGAGCGCCATGGATCCTGCTTCGTCAAAATAGGGGTTCGCCAGATTCAGGGACGCCACCGCGCCGCGGTCACCGGTGGCCAGGTCGACGGAGTACAACGTATCGGTGGGAGTACCCACGGTGACGAACACTCGCGACCCGGGCGACGGAGCGCGCCGGTCGAGCACCATGTCCGCGGCATACCTTAGATCGGGACCCGAACCCACCGAAGCGAGGACGCTCGAGACGACGCTGCGGTTACCCGTGAGCAGATCCACGCGCATCACACTTTCGCGCCCACGGTCGAGGTAGAGCAGCGATTCCGCGGACTCGAGGATGAGCGCGCGGCCATTGGCGATCCGGAGGCCCGCGCCGAGAGGTCCACCGACGAAAAGGCTACGCGCCAGCGTGGTCGGATTCACCTCCAGCACTTCTCCGCCCTGTTGGCCGGTGTAGATGCGTCCGGACGGGCTCAGCGCCACGCCGGTCTGGGCAAGCATCGACACGCCGCTGCCCACGCCTGAGCCCGTGAGATAGGAGCGATTGCCGTTGGCCAGCGACACGGCCACCAGCCTGTGCGCGCCAAGATCCATCACAAGAAGTCTGTTGTTAGCCGCATCGAGCTGAATGCTGGACGGGGACGAGAAGGCGGGACCCGTGCCCCTCACTCCCAACGCGGAAAACGTCGTCCGGTTGCCGGTAGCGACATCCACCGAAATGATCACTGGCGAGGAATAGTTGAGGTCCGCCACCAGCAAGCGCGGCGAGCCCGGAACACTCTGGGCATCGTAAGCGATGCCAAATGGAAGATTGATCGCCACGCCCGTTCCGACGGAGGAACTCGTGACGACGGCACGTGCTCCGGTAGACAGATCGATGGAGACCACCGCCTCGCTGTCCAGAGTCGCGAAGGCGCGGTCGTTCGCCGGATCCAGCGCGATCTGTGATGACAGACCAATCGAGGTCGGCAGACCGGCGCCGGGACTCGGGGAGATGACGTTTACGGCGCCTGTCGCAAGGTTTACCGCGGCGATGCGGTCCGAAGGACCATGGGCCAGGATGGCGCGGTTGTTAGCCGCGTCGACGGCGATCGAGCCGCCGAACGAGGCGTCAGGCAAGGTGCTCAACGAACCCAGGTCCGCAATGGTGCGGCCGAGCCGGTCTCCAGCGTTGTAGGCGTACAAGTTGGAAGTTCGCTGGTCGACGATCAGCAATCGATCTCCGGTGGGATCGAAAGCGAGTCCCTGCACGAGCTGAATGGTAGGGCCACGATTGTGAACGGTGGCCGTGTCCGCCGACGAAGTCTCGATCCCCGCTGTGTCTGTGACGGCCAGTACGATCGGGTTGGCGCCAGTCACCGTGATCGGAATCTGCACGCTCCACGTGGCGAAGCCATCGGTGGATGTCGCGGCGACGCCATTGACGCGCACCGAGCTGACGCCATTGGCGTCGGACGCGGCTCCACGCACCGTCAAAGTGGTGGCTTCGGTGTACGACACCGGTGGTGGGAACACGATGCGACCCGTAGGGCCAACGGTATCGGCGATGTAAGCGGCGCTGGCGGGCGACGGATCAACGTTGCCGGCCGCGTCGCGCGCGCGCACTCGAAATATGTGCGGTCCGTTAGTGACAACACCAGCCTGGTAGGGACTGGTCGCCGCTACGAATGCACCGCCGTCCAGGCTCACTTCAAAGGTGGCGGTGATATCGGAGGACGAGAACGAGAAGCTGGCGCTGCTCACCGGCGTGGTCGTCGGAGGTGCGCTCGTGATCTCAGTGTCGGGCGCGATGGGATCGAAGATCCACGTCACGGAGACGGGAGTGGCATCGATGTTTCCTGCCAGATCGCGCGCACGCACGCGCAAGTTGTGGGGCCCTTCCGTCACATTGACGGAATAAGGCGAGGTCGCTGCCACGAAAGGCGCGTCATCCAGGCTCACTTCGAAACCCGCCGAGGAATCCGCTGAGGAGAACGTGAAGGCTGCGAGGGCGATCGGCGTAGCCGCAGATGGCGAAGTGTCGACCGTGGTTTCCGGCGCGGTGGTGTCCACCACCCATGTCGCGAACGCAGGAGAGGAATCCATATTGCCCGAGGCATCACGAGCGCGGACTTCGAAGGTGTGGCTGCCCTCGCCCACTCCGTTGAGATTCACCGGGCTCGTTGCGGCCGCGAAAGCGGCGCCATCCAGTCGCGACTCGAATGTTGATCCGGCCTCCGTGGCCGTGAAGGTGAACGACGCCGTCGTGGCATTCGTCAGCGCCGGAGGTGAACCCGCGAGCGTCGTGTCGGGAGGAGTCCTGTCCGTCGGCGGCTGGGGCGGAGGGGGCGGTGTAGATCCGCCACCGCCTCCACCGCACGCAGTCAGCGAGATAAGCAAACAGGCGGCCAAAACGCTGAACAGCGTCGATGAAGCGTGGCGAATCATGAATACTCCGTATCCGCCGGCCCTTTTAGGTTTTGTTGGCTACGCAAATGGCAGCCGGCCGAGCGAGTTCCACGCACTCTGCCACAGAGGGCGGCTCGCTGACATCGGGTCCGAATTTGACACGGGATTCTGTCAAGCGATCAGGATATTCCTCGTTCAACAACGCCGCGGGCGACACGTGGTTCGGAACCTGGTGGTGCGAGTCATAACAGGTGGTGTCATGGCGGCTCAATCCATCCTCGGCTAGCCTTCCTGCATCGGGAGAGATGCAGGGGAGAAACTGGCATGAAATACGGCGCTATCGCGGCATCGATACTGGCTTTGGCCGGCTGCGCAGGTCTTCCTCGCGAGACGCCGCCGGCGCCTGCGCCTGCGCCTGCGCTCAGCGTCTTCGTCGTCGCCCATCCCGACGATTGGCAGCTTTTCATGAACCCCGCCGCCTTCCACGCCATGAATGAACCGCACGAGAAGGCCGTGTTCGTGCACGTCTCGGCGGGCGACGCCGGCCGGGGCGTGGGCGGCGAACCGACTCCTTACTACCTGGCGCGCGAAGAAGGCGCACTGCGCGCCATCCGCTTCATGGCCAACGCTGTCGATGCGACCGCTGCGCTGGGCGACGGCAACATCGTCAACGGCAACGACTTTAAGGAGCATCCGCTTTCGCTTCAGCGCCTGCGCTCGGGCGCGTCCGCCGAGACGAAGGCCGTCGACGACAGCGCACGTTATGCCGGATGGAGCGATTTCGTCGCCACGCTCGAGGCCGTCATCGTCAGCGAGCTTGCGCCCGGCACCGCGCTGAACTTTCACATCGCCGAGCTCAATGAGAGGCGTAACCCTGGCGAACATCCCGATCATCGCGCCGTGGCGTTCGCGATGGAGGAGGTCGCTGCTCGATGACCTGCGCGCCCGGGTGACTGGCGGCGTCCAGGAATCCATCGCGGATAGCCTCGATCTTGCCGTTGCGGATCAGGACTGTCGATGCACCACGTGGCGCTTGTCCGGGACGGTCGAGCAGGCGCCCCGCGTGCACTACGACTACAGCATCCGATGCGGAGTGCGCAGCGCCGGCGGTAGTTGCGAAAGTCAGCGCCAGAACACACAGGCAGAATGAACGGGCCATTCTTGTTGTCATGAGATTTTCCGGAGTAC
>DASTTJ010000176.1:0-9738 GCA_035760205.1 Steroidobacteraceae bacterium
CCCTGGAACGCGAGGCGCTCTATCGACCAGCCCTGCGCTCGTTTGCCTTCGCCATAACACCACGCCTGGGTGAAATGCGGAACGGGCACTCGAGCAAACAATGATTCCCATTGATCGCGCCGGATCAGCGGCTCGATAGCGACGGCGGGCACGCTTGCGCGATCGCGTAGCGCCGCACTCAACATACGGCGCCCGCGATTTTCTCAGTGCGCACAGGCTTGCCAGAAGTTTCAGCGGCCGGCGTGTCGCGCCGGAACTCACGCACGACCCATTTATATTTGCCATTGGGCTGCAGCGGAATGTGTTCGACCAGTTCGATGCGCGCGGCGACCCGTGGCGACACTTCGGCCGCGAGTTTGTCGAGCACGCGTTGGCCGTCCTCGCCCGTGTATCCGCGGCCAGGGACGATGCGAATGAGCCAGCGATCCGCGTCGGGTTGCACCACCTGGGCTTTCTCGATGTGACGCATGCCGTCGAACGCGAAGCCAATGACCGTGCCGTTCACCGCGCGCCCGTCGAGATCGTAGAGCTGATCCGCGAGGCGCCCCCCGAGGTTCTCGATGACTGGATAAGTGCGGCCGCAAGGGCAGGATTCGCGGCTCCATCGCGCGGTGTCGTTCATCCGATAACGAATGAGCGGCGCGACGCTGTTGTGCAGCGAGGTGCCAACGATCGTGCCTTCGCCTTCCGTGGCTCGTCCGTATTCGTCGACGATTTCGAGCACACCGTATTCCGGATTGACGTGCATGCGGCCGTGTTCGCACTGCGACGCATACGCCACGCGTTCGGCCATGCTGTAGAAATCGAAGACGCGCGACTGGAAGACCGACTCGATGCGCTGCCGCTGGAAGTCGTAAAGCATTTCGGAGCCGGTGATGACGGACTCGAACCGGACCGGTATGCCGGTTTCCGCGATCAGGTTCGCCAGCTCGTACGCGGCGGATGGATAGGCACGCAATTGAGTGGCGCCGAACCGCCGTAGCTCATCGGCAAACAACCCCGCGGAATTTCGATCGAGATGGCGTGTCGAGAGCACCAGTTGGCCGCCGACCGGATCCTTGAACCAGAATGGCGCCTCGCGACGTTCGACCGGAATTACGATATCGCCACGAAGCACTGCCTGCCGCTGCCCGCGATTCCAGCCCGCCCAGCGCCAGTGCTGCAGATGAAACGCCTCTTCCCAGACAATCGAGCCGAAACTTCGATACACGTCGAGCGGAGTGCCGGTGGTACCGCTGGTCGCAGCCACCGTGGATCGATACCGGGGAATCTGTCCATGCGGGAAAAAATCGGTTCGCTGCCGCAGCAGCGTGGACTTGTCGATGATCGGAAAGGCATCGCTGAGCGAGGCCAGTCGATCACCGGCCTTCGCCTTGCCAACATGAGGCGAGTAGGCGGGAATATCCCGCGCATCGCGAAACACGCGCTCGAGAAGGATCTCCTGGCGCGCGCGACGCTGCGCCGGATGCGCGAATTCACGGCTCACCAAGTCAGACGTCTGACGCAGCACCCACGGGTTGCGCTTGAGCGCGTGGCGGCACGCGTACTTGAGGATCACCGCAACACCACTCCGCGCCTGTTCCTGATCGCCCGATTATCGGGACCTCGGGCGACTCGGGACGTAGGTGAAAGCCGCGCCGACTGTCAGTGAATCTTGATCTCGGTGACGTAGAACTTGGGCAGGTCGGTTCCGGTGGCGTTCTGCACCCAGAGACCGTTGATCGTCTGGTCTTCTACTCCCAGCGTCACCAGGGGGACCACGACCTGCGTCCAGCCGGTATTGCTGAGCTTGAGAAGTTTTCCCTCGCCCACGGGCTTGCCGTCGATGAGCGCCAGGATACGAACCTCTCCGTCTGGCGCCGAACCCTGGATCAACAAGGACAGCTTGCTCATTCCGGCGGTGCTGAATGGGTCGTGATGCAGATACAGCGCCTGCCATGGGCCCGCGACCACGCGGATGGGCTTGCGCGGACTGCCGTTGAGTTCGATGCTCAGGTCCGCCTTGGCCCAGCTCCAGTTCTGCCAGTCCGGCGCCAACGCAGTGTCGTACACCAGCATCTCTTTGGGCGCTTCCGCAACGGCGGGCTCCGCCTGCGGTGTTGCAGTTGCCTGCGCATGCACATTGCTGACGACGAAACAGGACGCCGCGAACAGCGCGGCACGAAGTATTGAAATAGCCACATTTCCCCCACGGTTGTTTTTTTCGCGGGTAGAAGGGTACTACCACTATTGAAAGCCGGCGAGTGCCGCAGGCTCGCGGCTGCTAAGCTGCCGCGCCTTTGAAACGCGGGGATTTGAACCATGAAATTTGCTCGATACGCGGCGCTTTCGGTCTTTTTCGCTTCGGGCGCACAGGCGCAGGCCCAGGCACTGAACCCGGTACCTGAACATAAGAAGGCGCCAGGCGAGTGGCACGCGCTGTTCAACGGCAAAGATCTCTCGGGCTGGACCGTCAAGATCGCCAACCATCCGCCCGGTGAAAACTTCCGCAATACGTTTCGCGTCGAGGACGGCGTCATCAAGGTCAGCTACGACGGCTATGACAAATTCGACGGCCGTTTCGGACACTTGTATTCGAACCACGCGTACTCCCGCTACGTGCTTCAACTCGAATACAAGATCACCGGTCAGGCCATCGCGGATTCACCGCCGTGGGCCAAGCTCAACAGCGGCGTGATGATCCACTCACAGTCGCCGATGAGCATGGGGCTGAACCAGGCATTTCCGGCGAGCATGGAATTCCAGTTCCTCGCCGTCGGTACCACAGCCGGCAAACAAAGCGGCAATGTGTGCACGCCGGGCACGAACCTCGAGATGAAAGGCAAGTTGCTCACCGATCACATCATCGACTCCAGCTCGAAGCTGTTCCCGCTCGACGAGTGGGTGGCCGTGGAAGTCGAAGTGCGCGGCAATGACGAAGTGATTCACCGCATCAATGGCGTCGAGGTGCTGCGATACCAGCATCCGCAGCTCGATCCCAAAGATGAAAGCGGACAGGCGCTCCTGACCTCGGGCGCGCCGCTGCAACTGTCGTTCGGACACATCGCGCTGCAGGCCGAATCGCAGCCCATCTGGTTCCGCAATATCCGGATCCGCCAGCTCGAACAATGACGATCGGCGCTTCTACCTGGCAACGCGATCTGTCGCGGGCCATCACCGATCCTGCGCAACTGCTGACGGAGCTCGATCTCGATCCGGCGATCGGCGTGCCGGCGCGCGCCGCATCGTCGGTGTTTGCGCTGCGTGTCACGCGCAGCTACCTCGCGCGTATGCGTCGCGGCGACGCGAACGATCCGCTGCTGCGCCAGGTGTTGCCGCGGGCCGATGAGCTGGTCGAGTCCGGTGGGTATGTGCCCGATCCGCTCGACGAACATGCCGCCACGCGCGCGCCCAATCTTCTGCAGAAGTACGCCGGGCGCGTGCTGCTCATCACCACGCAAGCCTGCGCCATACACTGCCGCTATTG
Source organism: Steroidobacteraceae bacterium (assembly GCA_035760205.1). Lineage (GTDB taxonomy): Bacteria > Pseudomonadota > Gammaproteobacteria > Steroidobacterales > Steroidobacteraceae > CADEED01. The sequence continues at coordinate 3,467 of DASTTJ010000176.1, forward strand.
TTTTCGCCGCGAGTTTCCCTACGCGGGTCAGCAGGAGGCCATCGGTGAAGGCGCGGGGCGCTGGGACGCCGCGCTCGAGGTGATCGCGCGCGATACCAGCATCGAAGAGGTGATCCTGAGTGGCGGCGATCCGCTGTCGCTCAGCGACGCGCGTCTCACGCAAATCACCGACGAACTTGCCGGCATGCGTCACGTGCAGCGCATTCGCGTGCATACGCGTCAGCCGATTGTGCTGCCGTCGCGGGTGGACAGCGGGCTGTTGACCTGGCTGCGAGGCATCGAGCGGCCCGTGGTGATGGTGCTGCACACCAATCATGCCAACGAGATCGACAACGAAGTGCGCTCCGCGTGCGCGAAGCTGCGTGCCGCCGGGGTCACGCTGCTCAATCAGTCGGTGCTGCTCAAGGGCGTCAACGACGATGTCGACACGCTGGCGCAGCTTTCGCGGGCACTCATGGACGCCGGGGTGGTGCCTTACTACCTGCACTTGCCGGACCGCGTACGTGGAACCGCGCATTTCGATGTTGCCGACTCCGAAGCTCGCCGCCTCGTTGATGAGCTCGGCAAACGGCTTTCCGGGTACCTCGTGCCGCGCCTGGTGCGTGAAGTCCCGGGCGAGCCCCAAAAGGTGCCGAGCGCCGCGATTTGACATTAATCGCCGATTGGACCTGATCCGGCCCCGAAATCGTTTCCAAGGAAATGGGGGAGTCCCCCGTCTAATGGACAGTAACGAGCGGCTGAACGGATGGATGAGGCTTTAATTCGCCGTGCGCAGGGTGGGGACGCTACGTCCTTCGCCGAACTATTGGATCTGCATTACGACACCATCTATCGCTTTGCGTGGAAATGGTGTGGCCATGCCGCCAATGCCGAGGACATTGCCCAGCAGGCCTGCATGAAGCTGGCGGCCAGCCTCTCGCAGTACCGGTTCCAGGCGGCGTTCACCAGCTGGTTGTACCGGCTGGTCATCAGTTGCGCGCAGGACTGGCAGCGGTCCCAGCAGCGACATGACCACGACGAGTTGCCCGAAGACGAGCCGATGATGGATTCCTCACGTCAAGAGGACGGTATCTACCTCGCCCAGGTGCTGGCGCAACTGTCGAAGCTCGGTGAGGGAATGAAGGAGACCGCGCTGCTGGTGCACGCGGAAGGCATGAGCCACGCGGAGGCCGGTGCCGTTCTCGGCGTTTCGGAGTCCACCATTTCCTGGCGCGTTCATACGATCCGCAAACACATGAGCAGGCAGGAAGCCCGTGCGAGTTTGGCCTATGAATGAGAAAACCGTCGAAGCGAAACTGGCGCGTGTGATCGCGCCGGCACCCGATCCTGAAGCGCGACTGCGGGCCAAACGCGCGGCGCTCGAGGAATTCGCGCGCGTTCAGGCGGCCAATCCGCAAGGGGCGAAGCTTTCGCCGGATGGCTCCAAAGGTTTGTGGGACGCGTTACGTCTCTTCCGTGACGACTCATCGCACGGGAGTACTTCCATGACCTGGTTTGTTAGACGGAATCTTTTTGCCGGCGTCGCCGGCGTCTGCGTGGTGGGGCTCGGCATCGCCATGGTGTGGCCGATCTTCTCGAGATATGGAGATTCGCGCCTGATCGACGATCTGCGTCCACCCGTCACGGTTGAACTCGAGATGCCCACGCAGGAGGGTGTCGCGCCGGCGCAGAGCGCGGGACGCGATCCCACGCCCGCTCCCGAGTCGCCCGAGGTGAAAGGGCGGCTCGCGCCCGCGAAACCCAAGTTGGCGAAAAACGAGTCCTCGATGCCGGTCGTTACGGCACAGCAACTGCCTTCGGCAATCGAGTTGCAGGATCCGCTTTTCGAGAGTGACTCCGGCGCGTCGGCGCAGATTCAAGCGGACAGCTTCGAATTGCGGCATATACAGGGGCCCACGATCGTGGCTGGGCAGCACGCATCGCAGCAGGTGCGCATTGAAGATCTGGAAGCAGTGATCGTCACCGGCACGCGCAACTCGGTTGCGTCAGCCCGGGCACCGCACAAAGGCTTGGCGTCGCCTCGAGCCACTGCCACCGTTGGTGGAAACCTGTATTCGCCACCCGCGCCCGTATTGCATGGGCTGATCAGTGAGCAGTCAGCGCACCCTGTGGACGAAGGCCGCGACAAGTTCGAGAAGTTCGATGCCAATCCGGTCAGGCAGGTGTCCGACGAACCGGTGTCCACGTTCTCGGCGGATGTCGACACGGCTTCCTACAGCTTCGTGCGGCGTCAGCTCAACTTCGGCCGCCTGCCGCAGAAGGATTCGGTGCGTGTCGAGGAGATGGTCAATTACTTCGACTACGCGTGGCCAGCGGCGAATTCCGCAAAGACACCGTTCAAGCCGACCGTGGTAGTTAGTGACTCACCGTGGGGCAAGGGTCGCAAGCTGATTCACATCGGCATCAAGGGGTATGAGATCGAACGCAACCAGGCACCCGACACCAATCTCGTGCTGCTCATCGACGTGAGTGGCTCGATGAGTTCGCCGGACAAGTTGCCGCTGGCAGTTCAGTCCATGGAACTGCTGTTGTCGAGCCTCAAACCGGCCGACACCGTGGGCATCGTGGTGTACGCCGGCGCCGCGGGTACGGTGCTCGAACCGACGCCCGTGCGCGACAAGCAGAAAATCATCGATGCATTGCGCAGCTTGCAGTCCGGCGGATCGACCGCCGGTGCCCAGGGTATCGAACGTGCGTATCAGCTTGCCGAGGCGAACTTCCGCAAGGGCGGCGTGAATCGCATCCTGCTGGCCACGGATGGCGATTTCAACGTCGGCATTGCCGGCACGGAAGAGCTGAAGGGATTTATCGAGCGCAAGCGCGAGAAGGGCATTTTCCTCTCGGTGCTCGGATTCGGCCAGGGTAACTATCGCGACGAACTTGCGCAGGCTCTGGCCCAGAACGGCAATGGTGTCGCGGCGTACATCGATACGCTGGGCGAAGCGCAGAAAGTGCTGGTCCAGGAGGCGGGCGCCTCGTTGTTCACCATCGCCAAGGACGTGAAGCTGCAAGTGGAATTCAACCCGGCAACTGTCGCGGAGTATCGACTCGTGGGGTATGAGACCCGCGCGCTCAAGCGCGAAGACTTCAACAACGATGCAGTCGATGCCGGGGATGTGGGCTCGGGCCACACCGTGACGGCCATCTACGAAATTTCGCCGGTGGACTCCGCCACGCGCATGTTGGACAAGAGCCGCTACGCGAAGGAGCCTGCGGCGGTCTCCGCCACCGCCAGTACCAGTGAATACGGCTATCTCAAGATCCGCTACAAACTACCCGACAGCAGTACATCACAACTCATCGAGCAGCCGATCCTGATCGTGTCCCGCGACGTGTCGCAGACAATACGGCGCGACGTGCAATTCTCCACCGCGGTGGCCGGCTTCGGGCAACTGTTGCGCGGTGGCAGCTACACGGGCGCCGTGAAGTACGACGACATCATTCGCGAAGCTCAGGCCGCGAAAGGTGACGATCCCTTTGGCTATCGGACCGAGTTCGTGCAGCTGGTTCGCAAGGCGAAAGTGGCTCGCGAAATGTAGCCGCCGCTATTTCTGCGTTTTCACTTTGAAATCAGCGGGAATCTCGAAGGCTTCAGCGAGCAGGTCGCCGGTCACAAGGCTGGTGACCGTCGTGGTGATGTCGCTCTTGGCGAGTTTGGAGAACATGCCGGCCATCGGATTGTTGCCGGTGGCGTCGATGGTGACGTGGCTCTCCAGCGCCATGCCTGCCTCGGCCATCTTGCGGGTCAGCTCGGCGTAGGCCTTGGCCTGCGCCGCGCCGGTGGGCGTCTTGGCAGCGCGCGGATCGCCGAAGATGAAGCCGGAGTCAGCCGCGGCCTTGTAAAAATTCTGATAGTCCGCGAGGCCAGGAACGGCAGTGCTGAGGCAAACCGTTCCCGTCAGCACCATGAGGAGGTCCAGGCCCTGGCCAGCCTCGCCGGTGGGGCTGAACGGCAGCGACAGCTTTACGTCGTGCACCGTGCACGGAAAACCCGCCACTTGTCGGACCTGCGTGGTTTTCGTGAGCGTGGCGCTCATCGCGCCGGTACCGATCTTCTGCAGCTCATCGGCGATCGTGTCGAGCGGCGTCACTGTCGCGGCTTTCTTCTTCGCATCGAGACTCACGAAGCGGCGACCATCGATGTCGATGATCAGGGCCTGGGATTTGCCGCCGATCAACTGGTCGGTGCGCTGGCGAGTGCCCTTGATCTGGCTCACGCCGTCGCCGCCCACGTCGATAAACGAGGCTTTGCCGGACGTGGTTGTGTTGATCGTGACGTCGGCGTTGGCACTGGCCGCCGTGGCGAGCATCGCAATAGATAGGATCATTCTGTTGGTAGTCATATTCGGGCGGCTCCCTATAGTTAGTTCCGCGGCCGCCTGTATATCCCATCCGCCCGCAGGCGCTGAATGTCTCGACCTGACGACAGAACGGGAGCCCGGCCCCATCGGGCTGCCCCCGAAAGTCGAGGCGAATCGCCCATATAGAAGAGTTCAGTTGCAAATAAGAACAGTTCTCATGTAGCGTTCGCGCTCCTTTTGGAGCCGAATGCCGATGGATCCCCGCCGCCGAATGCAGCTGTATCGCACCATGCACCTGTGGCATTGGATCAGCGCCGCAATCTGCTTCGCCGCACTCACGCTGTTCACAGTCACTGGCATCACGCTGAATCACGCCAGTGCGATCGGTGCGGAACCGAGCGTGTCGAGCGGCGGAGCGCAGATTCCCGAAAGACTTCGAACGCTACTGGAAGCATCCGCACCGGAATCCAGTGCTCCGCCAGCCGACATCGCCAGTTGGGCGGAAGATGAGTTCAAGATTTCGTTGGCCGATGCCACGGTCGAGTGGTCGGAAGAAGAGCTGTACTTGTCAGCTCCCGGTCCGGGACGCGATGCCTGGGTCTCCATAGACCGCGCCAGTGGCGAGACGAAATTCGAGGCGACCGACCGCGGTTGGATTGCGTACTTCAACGATCTCCACAAAGGCCGCAATACGGGAATCGCCTGGACGATCTTCATCGACGTCGTCGCCGTGGCCATCCTTTTCTTCTCACTGACCGGCCTGGTGCTGCTGTGGATCCAGGCGCGGCAGCGAACTTCGACCTGGCCACTGGTCGGCGGGGGCATCGCCATCGTCGCCGCTCTCATGCTTTTCTTCGCCCACTGAATGGAGCACAGAATGATTCGAAAGTCCTTAGTCGCGCTGGCATTGGCGTTTGCCGCCATCGGCAGCACGGCCACTGCGGCCGACCTCAGTCTCAGCGTGGAAATTCCGCAGTTGCCGGTGGCTGAATACCACCGCCCCTACGTCGCCGTCTGGATCGAGGGCGCGGATCAGAACATCGCCGCCAATCTCGCGGTCTGGTACCAGGTGCGCGGCGATCACACCAAGTGGCTGCCGGATCTGCGGCAGTGGTGGCGCCGGGGCGGCCGCGATCTGAAAGTTCCGGTAGATGGACTCACCGGAGCGACGCGTCCAGTCGGCCAGCACTTGCTGAAATTCGACGCTGCGCAGGCGCCGCTCGCGGGCCTAAAGCCCGGCCAGTACACGGTGGTGGTGGAAGCAGTGCGCGAAGTAGGTGGTCGGGAAGCGGTGCGTATACCGTTCGAGTGGCCCATCAAGGGCGCCAAGCGTGACTCCGCGAACGGCAGTAAAGAGCTCGGCGCCGTGGCGCTGACGCTCAATCCTTGAGGGGGAAGCACATGAACAATTCTTTGGTGAGAATGGCGGCATTACTCGTCGTGTTGGCACCCGCCACCAGCGAAGCGGCCAGGGCGTGGCTGCTGCCATCGCAAACCATCCTGGCGCGATCCGGCGGCTGGGTGACCGTGGACGCGGCGATGGCCGACGATCTCTTTTCGTTCAACCAGGGCGCGATGCAAGTCGATTCCCTGGCGGTGACAGGTCCTGACGGCAAACCCGTGGTACCCCAGAATCCCGCGAAGGGACGCACGCGCAGCAGCTTCGATCTCGAGCTGCGCCAGGCCGGCACTTATCGCATCGCGGTTGCCGACACCGTGGTGATGGCGCGCTGGGAAGAAGACGGCAAACCGAAACGCTGGCGTGGAGCGCCCGCGGAGATGGCCACGGGAATTCCCGCGAACGCGGCGAAGCTGGAAGTCGAGCAGACGCAGCGTCGCGTGGAAACCTTCGTGAGCGTCGGCACGCCTACTGAAGTGAAGCCCGATTCCGGAACCGGCATCGAGCTCAAGCCGATTCAACATCCGAACGATCTCTATGCGCGTGAAACGGCGAAGTTTCGCTTCCTGCTC
>DASTTJ010000177.1:0-6435 GCA_035760205.1 Steroidobacteraceae bacterium
ATGACATGCGTGATCAGGTCGTCGATGTTGATCTTGCCATCCATGTACCAGTCCACGATCTTCGGCACGTCGGTGCGGCCGCGGGCGCCGCCAAATGCCGTGCCTTTCCAGACCCGGCCGGTTACCAGCTGGAACGGCCGCGTCTTGATCTCCTGGCCCGCCCCCGCGACCCCGATGATGACCGACACGCCCCAGCCCCGGTGGCAGCACTCGAGCGCCTGCCGCATGAGGTCCACGTTGCCCACGCACTCGAAGGAGTAGTCCGCGCCGCCATTGGTGAGCGAAACGAGGTACGGAACGAGATCGCCCTGCACCTCCCGCGGATTCACAAAATGCGTCATACCGAACTTCTCCGCCATGGCCTTGCGGCCCGGGTTGATGTCGACGCCGATGATCATGTTGGCGCCGGCCATGCGCGCGCCCTGGATGACGTTGAGCCCGATGCCGCCAAGGCCGAACACGACGACATTGGCGCCCGGCTCCACCTTCGCGGTGTTGATCACGGCGCCGATGCCGGTGGTGACGCCGCAGCCGATGTAGCAAACCTTTTCGAACGGCGCGTCCTCGCGGATCTTGGCGAGCGCAATCTCGGGCAGCACGGTGTAGTTAGAGAACGTGCTGCAGCCCATGTAGTGGTGCACTTTCTCATTGCCGATGGAGAAGCGGCTGGTGCCATCAGGCATCACGCCCTGACCCTGCGTCGAGCGGATCGCGGTGCAAAGGTTGGTCTTGTGCGAGGTGCAGGATTTGCACTGGCGGCATTCCGGCGTGTAGAGCGGAATGACATGATCGCCTTTCTTCAAGGAGCTGACGCCAGGGCCGACGTCGACGACGATGCCCGCGCCCTCATGGCCGAAGACCACCGGGAACAGTCCTTCCGGATCGCCTCCCGAACGCGTGAATTCGTCGGTGTGGCATACGCCGGACGCCTTGATTTCGACCAGCACTTCGCCGGTCTTGGGACCCGCGAGATCCAGCGTAACGACTTCGAGTGGTTGGCCTGCTTTCCAGCCGATGGCCGCGCGCGTTTTCATTCTTCGGTCGCCCCTTCCCGTGAGCGGCCGATAGTACACCGGCCTCGCCCTCCTATGGCGCAGCCCCTTTTAAAGTATTGAAGCGCCCTCGTCTGCCGCCGTAGCTCCTTCGCGCAGGCGCCTGAAGAGCTCCCGCCCGACACCGTACGTGGTCTCGGACAACTCGGGTTTGACGATGTCACGCCCCTGCAATGTGGCGGCGTCCACCTGGGCCTCGAGCACGCCGGCGCGCGCATCCAGCCGGATGATGTCACCGTCGCGCAGCCGCGAGATCGGTCCGTCAGCGGCGGCTTCAGGCGTGAGATGAATGGCCGAAGGCACTTTGCCGGAGGCGCCGGACATGCGGCCATCGGTCACGATGGCTACGCGACGTCCCTTGGCTAACAAACCCGACATCGCCGGAATGAGCTTGTGCAGCTCGGGCATGCCGTTGGCGCGCGGACCCTGGCCGCGAATGACGGCTATGATGTCCCCATCGATGCCGGCCTTGAGCGCGGCCGCGAGTGCTTCCTGGCTCTCGAAGACACGCGCTGGGGCGGTGATGTCCCACAACTTCGGATCGCAGGCCGAAGTCTTGATGACCGAACGGCCAAGATTGCCGCGCAGCAACTTGAGGCCGCCGTCCGACGAGAACGGGTTGGTCACGGGACGCAGAATCTTTTCGTCGTGCGACTTTTCGGCCGCATCGCGCCAGACGAGTTTGTTGTCGACGAGAAACGGATCCTTCGCGTAGGCCGACAGCCCCGGGCCCCAGATGGTCATCGCCGATTCATGCGCCAGCCCGGCGTTGATGAGTTCGCGCACGACGAATGCCATGCCGCCCGCGGCGTGAAACTGATTCACGTCCGCCTCGCCATTTGGATACACGCGCGCGATCAGCGGTGTGACGCGCGAAATGTCGGCCATGTCATCCCAGGTGACGCTGAGGCCGAAGGCCCGCGCCATGGCCACGAGGTGGATGACGTGGTTCGTCGAGCCGCCGGTGGCCATCAACCCGACGATGGCGTTGACGAAAGAAAGCTCGTCGATGACCTCGACCAGCGGCAGGTAGCTGGAACCCAGCGCGGTGGTCTGCGCGACGCGCTGCGTGGCCGCGACCGTGAGTGCATGACGCAACGGGGTGTTCGGCGCCACGAATGCCGCTCCGGGCACGTGCAGCCCCATCATCTCCATGAGCATCTGATTGGAATTGGCGGTGCCGTAGAACGTGCAGGTGCCGGCGTCGTGGTACGAGCCCATCTCGGCGGCCAGCAATTCATCCCGCGTGGCGAGACCTTCTGCGTAGCGCTGACGAACTTCCGCCTTCGCCTTGTTGGCAATGCCAGTGGGCATGGGGCCGCCGGGCACGAAGATGATGGGCATCTGGCCGAACGACGCCGCGCCGATGAACAGGCCCGGCACGATCTTGTCGCAGATGCCTAACAACAAGGAGCCGTCGAAGGCCTCGTGGCTCAGCGCCACCGCCGTGGCGAGCGCAATGACGTCGCGACTGAACAGCGAGAGCTCCATGCCCGCGCGACCCTGCGTGACGCCATCACACATGGCCGGCACGCCGCCGGCCACCTGCGCGGTGGCGCCGGCGATACGCGCGGCGGCACGAATGACTTCGGGGTATGGCTCAAACGGCCGATGCGCCGACAACATGTCGTTGTACGACGTGACAATGCCGATGTTCGGGATGACGGACTGCTGCAGCTTCGATTTGTCTTCGCCAGAAGCGGCCATGACATGCGCGAGGTTGGCGCAGGCGAGCTTGCCACGCGCGGGCTCGATCAACTTTCGTTTGCGCGTGCGTTCGAGGTATTCGCCGCGCGCGGCGGCCGAGCGACCACCGATACGCTCGGTGACTTCGAAGATGACGTCGTTGAGCTTCTGGGTGCCCATTCTTTGTTATCCCGTGCCTATTCGTACCAGCTATGGCCGTGACGCTCGGTCAGAGCGATCGCGGCCGTGGGCCCCCAGGTGCCAGCAGGATACGGCTTGACCAGTTGGCGCGTCGAGCGCCAGCTGGACTGGATACCGTCGATCCAGTGCCACGCCGCCTCGATCTCGTCACGCCGGACGAACAACGTGGTGTTCCCTTTCAGTGCATCGAGCAACAGCCGCTCGTAGGCGATGCGCGTGCGGCCGCCGCTTTCATCCTTGGGCAGCGAGAGGTTGAGCGGGACTTCGCGAAGGCGCACGCCTTCCAGGCCAGGTTGTTTGCTCAAGATTTCCAGCGTCACGCTCTCCTGCGGTTGCAGGTGGATCACCAGGCGGTTGGCCTGCAGGACAGGCTCGTCCGCGGCAAAAATGTTGTGCGGCACCGACTTGAATTGAATGGCGATATCAGTGCGGCGCGATTGCATGCGCTTGCCCGTACGCAGATAAAACGGCACGCCTGCCCAGCGCCAGTTGTCGATCTCGGCGCGCAAGGCGACAAAGGTCTCTGTGTCGCTGCTTCCCTTTTTCCGACTTTCCTGGGCACCCGTCTCCTCGTTGTACCCCGGGGCGGCAACGCCACCGGCGCTGCCCGCGGCATACTGGCCGCGTACGGTGGTGGCGGCGACATTGGTCGCGGTGATCGGCCGCAGACTCCGCATGACTTTGGTTTTCTCGTTGCGCACTTCGTTCGGCTCGAACTGGTGCGGGGGCTCCATGGCGACCAGCGCAACGAGCTGCAGCATGTGGTTCTGCACCATGTCGCGCAGCGCGCCGGAATCGTCGTAATAGCCCCAGCGACCTTCGAGACCGACGGTTTCCGCAACGGTGATCTGCACGTTGTCGATGGCCGAAGCGTTCCACAACGGCTCGAACAAGGAGTTCGCGAAGCGCAGTGCGAGCAGATTCTGCACTGCCTCTTTGCCCAGATAATGGTCGATGCGGAAGATGCGGTCCTCGTGGAACACCTGGCCCACGGCCTCGTTGACCTCGACGCTCGAGTTGTAGTCATGGCCGATCGGCTTCTCGAGCACGACGCGACAGAGCTCGCAGGCTAGACCCGCGGCGGCCAGGCTCAGGCAGGTGGGCCCGTAGAACTTCGGTGAAGTCGCCATGAAATAGATGATGCGGTTGTTGCCCGCCAGCGCCTTCTGCAACGCTTCGGTACCCTTTGCGCTGCCATCACCGGCCTCGAAGGGCGCGTACGTGATGCGCGTCAACAAGTCCGCCACCGTGTCTTCCTTGATGTATTCGGCGGGGACGTGATTGCGCAACGCTGCTTCGACGAGTTTTCGGAATTCGTCGTTGGGCATCGGATTGCGCGCGGAGCCGACGAAGGTGAGCGTCGGTGGCAGGAGCTTCTCGCGACAGAGGTGATAAAGCGACGGCCACACCATCCGCTGCGACAGATCGCCGGTGGCGCCGAAGAGGACGAATTTTTGAATCGGGTGTTTCATGAGTTGAACAGCAACCGTGCAGCGCCGAGCAACTCGACGTGCGGATGGGATATGGTCTCGACCGGCACGCACCGCATGGCGGGTGTGAATCGCCCCTTGTATTCGAACCCGGAACGCACCCGGCGTTCGAGCGTCGGCCGATCGAAATGCTGGAGCATCGCGCCGGAAATCAGCACGCCTTGCCAGGCACCGAGCGTCAGGGCCAGATCGCCCGCGAACGAACCTAACAACTCGCAAAACAGGCCGATGGCCTCGACACAGTTCGCGTCGCTGCCATTGGCGGCGCGCGTCGTGATCTCTGCCGCCGACAGTTCCGCGACGTGCTGGCCTTCGACATCGCAGAGTGCCGAATACACATTGGCGAGGCCAGCGCCGCTCAGCACCCTTTCGGCCGAAACGCGACCGTATTTTCTGCGCAACCACCGCAGCAGCTCAATGCCGCGTTCGTTGGTGGGTGCGAAACCGGCGTGTCCGCCCTCGGTGGCCAACACGCTGAAGGTGCCGGCGTTGGCGATGACACCGCCCACTCCGAGGCCCGTGCCCACCCCCACGATGGCGCAGACACCCTGGGCCAGGGGCAGCGCGAGGCGCTTCGTGCCGACAGGATTGAGATCTTGTGCGCGCAACGCGCCGACCGCGTGGCCGACGGCTTCGAAGTCGTTGATCACGTGCAGGTGTTTGAACTGCTGGGACTCGCTCAGCGCGCGTGCCGAGAACGACCACGCGCTGTTCGTGAGCTGCACCTGGTCTTCGTCAACGCGACCGGCCACGGCAACAGCGGCACGGCTGAGTGCTTCAGGCACCCCGGGCGTGTCGCGCCGATAATGCTGCGCTGCGTGAGCGATGGATTCATGGGCGCGAACGGCGTAGCGCCGAACGCAATGGACGTGGATGCCATCGGAGCTTGCGCCGCCGACTGCGATACCGAAGCGGATGTGCGTACCACCGACGTCTGCTACCAGTCCCAGCACCGCGGAGCGGTCGAATTGTTCACGCTCGGAATCCGCGCCGGGAAGCGCTGTATTGACTGTCACCATCTCGCTCCGAAAGACCGCAAAGACTGCGCTTGCCAAGACAGCGCTGTCAACCAATGGGGGTCGAATTCTAACTGCTAATTAAGGTAAGCGTGGTGCGTGACTTGCATTCCATGACACCGATTGACAACGCTGTCTGACAACAAGACAATTCTGCCTCGTCAGGGGGGCAATCGGTATGAGCCGTATAACGATTCATGACGTATCCAAAGCTGCGGGAGTGTCGATCAAGACTGTCTCGCGCGTGCTCAACAGCGAACCGAATGTTCGCAGCGAAACTCGCGCACGGGTGCTCAAACTAGTTGAAGAACTCAACTATCACCCCAGCCTCTCGGCCCGCAGCCTCGCGGGCCGAAGCTCGAATCTCATCGGATTGATCTACCAGAACCCGAGCGCCAACTACGTCGTCGATCTGCAAAAGGGCGCGCTCGAGCGCTGCCATACGCGCGGTTACCGGCTGCTGGTGCATCCCTGCGAAGGCACGGATTTATCGAGCGTACGCGACCTCGCTGGCCTGGTGCTCGAATCGCACCTCGACGGCGTGGTGCTCGCGCCGCCGCTGTCGGATTCGACAGAAGTGCTCGCCGAGCTGCAGAAACACCGTATCCGCTTCGTACGCATCGCACCCACGGTGGACCTCGACCAGTATTCCTGCGTGTTCATGAACGACGTCGCCGCGGCGCGGGAAATGACCGAATACCTCATCGCCCTCGGGCACGAACGCATTGGCTTCATCAATGGCCCGCCAGGACATCCGGTGACAGAGCAGCGTTACCTGGGATACACGTTGGCGTTGCGTTCGCATGGGCTCGACGTCGACCCGCAGCTCGTCGATCGTGGCGAATTCACATTCGACTCGGGCCTGGCCGCGGCGCGACGCTTATTGTCTCGCGCGACAAGACCCACCGCCGTGTTCGCCAGCAATGACGACATGGCGGCTGGCACCATCATGGCTGCACATGAAATGGGCCTCACCATTCCGAGCCGCCT
>DASTTJ010000178.1:0-4891 GCA_035760205.1 Steroidobacteraceae bacterium
GATGGAAAACCTGCGGGCGCAACTTGCCGGCATTCCGGGTGCGCAATACGAGTTCGCGCGGCCGTCGCTGCTCACGCTCGCAACTCCCGTCGAAGTGATCCTCGCTGGCTACGACCTCGATCGTCTCAATATCGCGGCCGCCGCGGTCCGCACGCGCATGGAAGCCAGCGGCGCCTTCAAGGACATCCGGTCCAGCGTCGAAGGCGGGCATCCGGAGATCCAGATCGTGTTCGACCAGGAGCGCGCCTCGCAACTCGGGCTCGCAGTGCGTGACATTGCCGATCGCGTCGTCTCGAACGTGCGTGGCGACGTGGCCACGCGCTACCGCCTGCAGGAAAAGAAAATCGACGTGCTGGTGCGCAGCGTCGACACACGCGCCGCTTCGATCGACGAAATTCGCAATCTCGTCGTGAATCCGGGTTCCGATCGCCCCGTGCCCCTTTCCGCCGTGGCCGACGTGCGACTGGCCACTGGACCTGCGGAAATCCGCCGCGCCAACCAGGAACGCGTGGCAGTCATTTCGGCAGTGCCCGCGCGCGGCGATCTCGGCGAGGCGACCACCACCGCACAGGAGATTCTCGCGCAAACGACACTCCCGGTCGGCGTTCTGGGTTCGGTGTCGGGCCAGAGCGAGGAAATGACGCAGAGTTTTCGCTCGCTCGGTCTCGCATTCGCGCTCGCGGTCTTCCTGGTCTATCTGGTGATGGCATCGCAGTTCGAGTCGCTGCTGCATCCCTTCGTCATCCTGTTCACCATACCCATGGGGCTCATCGGCTCGGTGTGGGGGTTGTACGTCACCGGCACGACCATCAACTCCGTGGCGCTGATCGGCCTCATCATGCTCGCGGGTATCGTGGTGAATAACGCTATCGTTCTCATCGACGCGATCAACCAGGCGCGCGAACGTGGCCTCGCGAAAATCGAAGCGATCAAACTTGCCGGCAAGACGCGTTTGCGCCCGATCCTCATCACCAGCGTGAGCACCATCATCGGCCTCATCCCGATGGCGATCGGCATCGGTGAAGGTGCCGAGATCCGCCGTCCCATGGCCATCACCGTCATCGCCGGCAATCTCGTCGCCACCTTTCTCACGCTCATCGTGATTCCGGTGCTATACGCAGTCCTCGATCGCAAGGAGTTCCTGAAGTCCGCCGCGGCACGGCCGGCGTCGCCGCCGCTGACGAATCCGGCCGCGCCGCCACTGGCGCTGCGCAAGCAGGAGGACTAACTCCATGGTCCATACCGACTTCGCGCTGCGCCGGCCGGTCACCACGCTCATGGCCTTCGCGGCGGTGGCCGTGATCGGACTCGTGTCTTCGCGCCTGCTGCCACTCGAACAATATCCGGACGTGAGTTTTCCGTTCATGGGCGCGGGAGTGCCCTACCCCGGCTCCACGCCCGAGGAGACCGAAGAACTGATCACGCGCCCGATCGAGGATGCGCTCGCGACGTTACCGGGTATCGAGGAAATCCGTTCCACCTCGAGCGATCAGGATGCGCGCTTCGAAATCCGCTTCGCCTGGGGTACCGACATCAACACCGCGGGTTTCGAAGTTCGCAACAAGCTCGACTCGGTCCGCGCCCAGTTGCCGAAGACCGCCGACCGCATGTGGATGTGGATGGCGTCCACCGCCGATGCACCCATGCTCACGGTGCGCTTCTCGGCCGACACGGATCTCTCGTCGCAGTACGATCTGCTCGAACGCTATTTCAAAAAGCCCATCGAGCGTGTCGATGGCGTGGCGCGTGTGGAACTGGCCGGCGTCGAAGCGCGCGAAGTGCGGATACTCGTCGATCCGGGCCGGCTCGCGGCGCATGCCGTGGACATTCGCCAGCTCGTCCAGCTGCTCCAGAAGAGCAATTTTTCAGTGGGCGCCGGGCAGATCACCGGCAACGGTGAACGGCTCATGGTCCGCCCGCTGGGAGAATTCCGCTCGCTCGACGAAATCCGCAACCTGGTCATCAGGGGCAATGTCCACGTCGGGGACGTGGCCAGCGTGGAGCTCGTGAGCCCGGAAATCCTGCGGCGACGCCACCTCGACGGCCGCCCGGCCGTCGGGCTCGACGTGTTCAAGTCGACGCAGGCCAACGTGGTCGAGGTCGTTGACCAGGTACTCGAAGTCATCGAACGCAACAAGGCGTTGCCGCAGATGCAGGGCATCCGCGTATTCACGATCGACAATCAGGCAGAGGCTATCCGTTCCTCGCTCAGCGATCTGACCGAGGCCGGACTCATCGGCGCCGCTCTTGCCTTTGGCGTGCTGTTCCTGTTCCTGCGGCACTGGCCGACGACGCTCATCGTCAGCGTGTCGGTGCCACTGTCGTTGCTGGTAACACTCGCGGTCATGTACTTCGTCGGGCTCACCATCAACGTGATGTCCATGATGGGCATGATGCTGGCCATCGGCATGCTGGTGGACAACGCTGTCGTGGTCACCGAGAGCGTGTTCCGCCATCGGCAGCTGGATCCGGAAAATCCGCAAGCGGCCACGCTCGCGGGCGTCAAGGAGGTAGGCGTCGCTACACTCGCGGGCACTGCCACCTGTGTGGTCGTGTTCCTGCCCATCCTGTTCGGCTCCAACAACCAGATTTCGATCTGGCTGACACACGCGGCGATTCCCATCTGCGTCGCCATGGTGGCCTCGCTCATCATCGCCCAGACGCTGATTCCCATGGTGACGTCGCGCTTCCCCGCGCCACCGCCGATCGACAGCAGCAGCTGGATCGCGCGCCTGCAGGATCGCTATACGAAAACGCTCGACTGGAGCATTCATCACCGCGGATGGACCGCATTCGGCCTGCTCGCCGTTCTCGCCCTGACTGTTGGCCTCATCGTGCTGTCGAACGTCTACCCTGGAAAATTCATCAAGTTCGATCCAGGAGCGCAGGACGGCGGTAACCAGGTTTTCATGGGTTACAACATCAAGGGCTCGCATCCGATCGAACGCGTGGAAGCGGCAGTGGAAACCGTGGAGCGCCATTTCGAAGGCAAACGCCGCGAGGAGCTCGGCATCAAGAGTATTTATTCGGTCTATGACCAGTCGAACGCATTCACCATCATCGTGCTCAAGTCGCGCGACGAAGGTGGGCTCAAGATGCAGGAGTTCATCGGCAAGGCGCAGGAAGGATTGCCCGAGATCATCATCGGCAAGCCGAGCTTCAACTGGGATGACGCCAATTCCATGGGCGGCCAGCGCTTCAGCGTACAGCTCACGGGCGAATCCACGGAAAAACTCGCGGAGCTCGGCGATGAGGTCGCGCGCGTCATGTCGAGCGTCAGCGGCCTCGAATCGGTGAGGTCAGAAGCGCGCGAGGGCGACGAAGAAGTGCAGATCATCGTCAATCGCCAGCGCGCGGCCGCACTTGGACTCACCTCATCCGACGTTGCGCAGTCAGTGGCCGCCGGCATGCGGGGCGACCGGTTACGCGAGTTCCGCGGCACTGAACGTGAGCTCACACTGCGCCTCGCATTCCGCGAGTCGGACCGCCAGACTGTCGACAACCTGGCCGAGTTTCCCATCTACCTGCCCACGGGCACGCGCGTGCCGCTGTCCGCCGTCGCGGACTTCCGCATCGCCAAGGGACCGCGCGCCATCGAACGCGTCGACCGGCTCACCTCGGTGGCCATTACCGGCAATGTGAAGAAGGAATCCACGCTGGACGCGGTGGGCAAGGACGTCGAAGCGCTGATGAAGAACTACCAGCTGCCGCCGGGATACTCGTGGAAGCTCGGCAAGGGATTCGAGCGGCAGGACGAAGACTCCCAGACCATGTTGTTCAACCTGCTGCTCGCCATCGCGATGATCTATCTGGTGATGGCCGCGGTCTTCGAGAGCACCGTGTACCCGATGTCCATCATCACTTCGATCTTCATGGCGATCGTCGGGGTGATCTGGCTGCTGTTCCTCACACGCACCACGGTCACGCTCATGGCCTTCATTGGAGTGCAGATATTGATAGGCGTGGTCGTGAACATCGGCATCGTGCTGGTGGCGCACATCAACGAACTGCGCTCGACCGGCATGGAACGCATGGCGGCCATCGTGCAGGCGGGCCGTGACCGTCTGCGCCCCATTCTCATGACCACCTTGACCGCATCGCTGGGATTGCTGCCGCTGGCCGCGGGCGACGCTTCGCTGGCCGTCGGCGGTGGTGGGCCGTCGTATGCGCCGATGGCGCGATCGATCATGGGCGGACTGCTGGCCGGCGCGGTGATGTCTTTGTTCGTGGTGCCCGCGTTCTACATATGGATCGACAATGGTGCCGAACGTGCCAAACGCTTCATGCGCCGCACGCGCGTCGCCGACGAGACTGCAATGGCAGACGGAAACGGCCTGTCAGCGCAGTAGAACCTTGAAGAGGTCCCAGGTGTCTTCGGCCACCACGTTGGGTAATTTGGCGGCCGTGACGCCCAGCGAACCGTGCGCCATCACGTCGCCTTCCGACACACCGCAAGATTCCGGAATCGGCACCGTCTCGAAATCGCCGAGATAGGTTGCCGTGGACCGCAACCGCTCGGTCCGCTGCGCCACTTCCTGCATGATGCCGGAACGCTGCTTGAGCAGGTTACGCGCCTTGACGATGTCGCTCATGATGGACAAGCAGGCTGCGAGGTCGCCGTAGTACTCCACCGCTTCGCGCCGGGCCATGGCGGCCCGCGCCGACGCCACCAGCGAAGTGCGGGCCAGGCGCAGGCACAGCACTTCTGCACAGGCAATTGCCGCGAGATTGATCGCACGCCGGGCTTCGACGGAAATTCCCGGGAATTCGCCGGCCCCCGTTTTCTCGAGTTGTTCACAGCGCGTGCGCGCGCTGACCAGATTGGCCTCGGCGGCATCGGCCGCGGCCTTGAGCCCGGAGCGCTGCGCAGCCACCTTCGGGCGCTCCCAGC
>DASTTJ010000179.1:0-7099 GCA_035760205.1 Steroidobacteraceae bacterium
TGATAGAAGATGTGATTGATGCCGGCGGCGAACAGCCGGTCGAGTTGTGGCTTCGCCGCGGCCGGCGACTCGCGGAAGTTCTCACGCAGCCAGGTCAGCGTTTCGCTCGAAACCAGCGGCCTGCCCATGACATGCGCCGCCGACGAGGCGAAACGCCCGATGGTCACCCCAGGCGGATCGGGATCGATGCTCACGCCCACCGAGTCGCCGCGCAACCCGACGATGGGCAGATCGGTGAGGCCAAAGGATTCGGTCTCCGGAATATCGGCGGTGCCGTACAGATCCAGCAGGTTGCCAGGCGCACCGTGTGCCTGGTTGCGCGCCTTGAATCCTTCCTCGTGCGCCCAGGTCACCCATGCATTTACGTAGTCGAGATGCAGCTTCGCCAGCGTGCGCCGGTAGTCACCCTTCACGCGGCCCAGCGTGTCTTCATCGAGTGCATGCACATCTGCAAATGCCGTCGCAACCGACTGGATGTCGTAACCGTGCATCTTCTGGAAGACCTCCGGCAGCGTGGCCGTCCAGCTTGCGTTGTAGTACTCGAAGGAATCGTGGAACTGCGCGCGCAGGCCATCGCGCGGGAATTCGACGAACGCCTTGGAGAACGGCCGCAGATAACGATCGAGGGCACCCGTCGAATAGGGATCGAGCACCAGGCCCTCACCCCCCGGCGCCGGGCGCTTCACCTTCATCGCGGTGGGTTTGCCCGTCAGGTTTCCATCGAGCAATGCCAGGCTGCTCGAGCCATCGGCCGCGCCCACTGCCGGGCCTCCGAAAGGCCAACCCGTGCCCGTTGCCATGTCGACGCCGAGCCCCAGCCGCTCCGCCTCACGCGTGGTGTGCTCGATCATCTCCATCCACTTCGGAGAAAGGAATTCCACGTAGCGCGCTTCGCTGCCGCGCGGCCCGTAGATGGGTGTGATCTCGACACCACCGATGCCCGCCGCGGCGATCGCTTCCAGCTGCGCGGTGAGGTGCGCCTTGTCGACCGCGCTGCCCGGCCACCACCAGCGCGTCCATGGCTTCGCGTCGCGCGTGATCTGTGGCCAGACGTCCGCCCGTTCCTGCGCAACGAGAGTGGCGCCGAGCGGCGCGATCAGCAACGCGAACAGCCAGGAACGAGATTTCATTTCTCCGCTCCGATCTCAACGCGATTGCCTTCCGGATCGCGCACGACGCATTCGTAATACCCATCGCCGGTGCGGCGCGGACCGCTGTCCGGGGTGAGGCCGTCGGTCTGCAATCGCGCGGCCAATGCATCCACCGTCGCTTCGCCGCCGACACAAAGCGCCACGTGCGCGAGGCCTAGCAGTTCGTTCACGGCGCGCTGGGTCACGTCCTGGCGCTTCATGATCTCGAGGCGCGCGCCGCCGTCGAAGGTGAGAAAACGCGATTCGAATCCTTTGCTCGGGTTGCGATAAAGCTCGCCCACCTGCGCGTTGAAATACTTCGCGTAGAAGGACGCCACGGTGTCGATGTCGTTCACCCACAGGCCGACATGTTCTACACGCGCGGTCATCGCAAGTTCTTCAACATCACGTGATCGGTCTGCGGATCGTTGCCCACGACGAAGATCTGCGTCCCCACTTTGCGGAAACCGCATTTGCGATAGAACGCCTGCGCGCGTTCATTGCGCTCCCACACGCCGAGCCACAATTCGTGCGCGTCGCGTGCACGCGTCTGTGTTTCCACGGCGTCCATGAGCTGGCGCGCCACACCCCGGCCCTGCCAGGGCTTGTCGACGTAGAAGCGCTTGAGCTCCACGGGATTCTGCGTGGCGATCTCGGTGGGAGGATGCGCAACCCGGGCCTGCGCAAAACCCGCCAGGCCGCCGCGCTCATCGCAGGCGAGCAGCGTGTCGAGTCCTTCGTCGAGGATCTCGGCGCGCTGCAGGTCCGGATGCCAGGTCGACGCCAGGAACAACCGCATGTCATCGGGCGTATTTTCCGCGGCGAAGGTTTCGAAAAAGGTTCGCGCGCCGATCTCCGCGAGCGCCGCGGCATCGGCGACGGTGGCGCGCCGGATCCGCACGGCCGTGCGCTGACTATCTACTTCGACGTTCATCACCACCCTCGTTCAGGATTCCGCGATCGTAACCGTCTCGGCCAGCAGTATCTCGCAGGCGCCGGCGCCCGTGTCGTCGCGCGTCAGCGAGGTTCGCATGCCGCCTTCTCCGCCTTCGATATCCACGAGCCGGCCCGAAAGCGTCACTACGCTGCCGGGACGCAAGCGCCCGAGCACCTTTTCGACCAGGGGGTTCTCGGGGATCACGTGCCAGTTCGCCGAGTGCTTCTCGATGTCGCGACGTTCGATCGGCCAATTCTCGGTACGCCAGTAATAGAAGCGGTTTCCCTGGGTGATCTCGACGTCCGCCAGCACGGCGCTGTCGGACATCGGGCCCCAACCCACCGCGAAGTCGGTCGGCACGAGATCGGCCAGCGGACCGAAAGAATAGTCTTCGCGACGCAAGACCCGCACGGTGGCGGTGAACTCGGCGCGTGGGCGCAGACGAAACTCACCGCGCTCGATGACGGCTGCGGAACCGATGTCGCGCTGCCGCGGATCTTCGGCCGCCAGCACGCCCGGCGCGCGCGCGACTTCACGTCCCGTCTAAAGCTTGTAGGCGCTGAAGATCGCGAGCGCAGCCAGCGCGAGGGGAGCGAGACGCATGACGCCGGATCGTAAGGTATTCTTCGGGCCATGCAGCTCGAGTTCACCAAAATGCACGGCCTCGGCAACGACTTCATCGTGTTCGACGCGCCGGCAGACGGCTGGCTGCCTAGCGCCGCGCAGTGGCGCACGCTGTCCGCCCGGCACACTGGCATTGGCTTCGACCAGGCCTTGGTGCTCGAGCCCGCCCGCCGCGCCGGTACCGACGTCTACTACCGCATCTTCAACGCCGATGGCGGCGAGGTGGAACAGTGCGGTAACGGCGTGCGCTGCCTGGCCTCCTTTCTGCATCGCCGTGGAAGCGTGGCCAACGGCCAGGGCGAAATAGTGCTCGACAGCCCTGCGGGGCCAATCCACGCACGCGTGCACGACGCCAATCTCATCTCCGTCGATATGGGCGTACCCAATTTCGATCCAAAGTCGCTGCCCTTCGAAGCTTCAGCCGAGGCGCATGTGTATCCGCTCGTGGTGGCGGGCACAGAAGTTGAGATCGGCGCGGTGTCCATGGGCAATCCCCACGCCGTGCTTACGGTGACTTCGGTCGCGAGCGCGCCCGTGGACCGCCTGGGACCTGCGATCGAGCGTCATCCCCGCTTTCCAAAGCGTGTAAACGTCGGATTCATGGAAATCGTCGATCGCGCGCACATCCGGTTGCGCGTATTCGAACGTGGCGTCGGCGAAACGCTGGCCTGCGGCACCGGCGCATGCGCCGCTGTCGCGGTAGGCAGACGCCATGGGCGGCTCGATTCCACCGTCGAGGTCGAACTCCCGGGCGGAAAGCTCGAGATCACCTTTGCCGCCCCCGGCGAACATATTTGGATGAAAGGCCCGACCGCTGTATCTTTCACCGGCCGAGTGGTCATCTAGGGGAGATCAAAAAAGCATGAGCACGCAGACCGCACGTGGTTTGGCCGCGGGTCAGACAGACGAAGAACGCATCGAGCGTTACCTCAGCCTGAACCCCGACTTCTTCGAACGTCACCAGCCGCTGCTCGCGCGCATGCGCCTGCCGCACATGCGTACCGGCTCCACTGTCTCGCTGGTCGAGCGACAGGTGGAAGTGCTGCGCGAACAGAAAACCGACGCGGATCGCCGCCTCGCGGAATTCATCGCCGTCGCCCGCGCCAATGACACCCTGGCCGAACGCATCCATCGCTTTACGCGCCGCATGCTGCGCGCGCCAAACCCGGTTGCCGCCATCAACACGCTCGAAGCGTCCTTGCGCGAAGACTTCGACGCGTTTCATTCCGTCCTGCTGCTCACCGCGCCCATCGCGACGCTCGCGAACGTGGAAGCCGAGCCGTTCCTGCGCAAGCTTCCGGCCGACGACGCCAACATCCGCACTTTCGAAGCCCTGCTCGCCACCGGCAAGCCACGTTGCGGCCAGGTGCGCGACACGCAGCGGGATTTCCTGTTCGGCCCCGAGAGCGCCAGCATCGGCTCGGTCGCGCTGGTGCCGCTGGGTGAAAACGGCACGCTGGGCCTGCTGGCCCTCGGCAGCGCCGAGCGTGAACGCTTCCATCCGGGCATGAGCACGGAATTCCTGAAGCGAATGGGCGAATTGATTACGGACGCACTGGCGCGTCCGTAAACGGGTGGGGACAGACGTCAGTCTGTCCCCACACAAATCATGCCCGATCGAAATCTGATCGCCGGCTATCTCCAGCACCTCGGCACCGAGCGGCGCCTTTCGCCGCACACTTCGTCTAACTACGCGCGCGACCTGCGCGCGCTCGCGGATTTCATGGAACGCGGAAATCTCGCGGATTGGGCCCGCGTCGACAGTCAGCACGTGCGGGTCTTCGCCGCCCGCGCGCATGCCGGTGGTTTAGGGCCGCGCAGCGTGCAACGGCGGTTGTCAGCGGTACGCGGATTCTTCAACTACCTGCTGCGCGAGCGCATCGTGACCAGCAACCCGGCCGTCGACATCCGCGCGCCGAAGGCCGCCCGGCGCCTGCCCGGAACGCTCGACGTCGACCAGCTCAACCAGCTTCTCGACATCCCGCCCGAAGACGCGCTCGCGGTGCGTGACAAGGCGATCATGGAGTTGTTCTATTCCTCGGGCCTGCGACTCGATGAACTCGTCGGTCTCGACATCCCGCACCTCGATCTCGCCGACCGCACAGTTCGCGTACTGGGCAAAGGTCGAAAGACACGCGTTGTGCCCGTGGGCCGCAAGGCGGTCGAAGCACTTCGCATCTGGCTGCGCGAGCGCGTCGCCCTCGCCGACATCGAAGACTCCGCGTTGTTCGTGGGCCGCAACGGCGCTCGCCTGAAGCATCGCGCGGTGCAACTGCGCATTGCCTATTGGGCGCGGCGCAAGGGCTTGCCGAGCCACGTTCATCCGCACCTTTTCCGACATTCGTTTGCCACGCATCTGCTTGAATCTAGTAAGGATTTGCGCGGCGTGCAGGAGCTGCTCGGCCACGCCGACATCGCAACCACGCAGATCTACACCCACCTTGATTTCGCCCACCTGGCCCGCACCTACGACGCCTCCCACCCTCGGGCGAAACGAAAGACGTAAATTCGTCTTAAAGGTCCAGCATGGAAAGTTTCAATCCGCACGGCACCACCATCGTGGCCGTGCGGCGTAACGGCGCCGTCTCCATTGGCGGCGACGGGCAGGTCACCCTCGGCAACACAGTAATGAAGGGCAACGCACGCAAAGTGCGGCCCCTCGGTAGCGGCAAGGTGCTCGGCGGATTCGCCGGTGGCACAGCCGACGCTTTCACGCTGTTCGAGCGCTTCGAAGGCAAGCTCGACAAGTTCGGCAATCTCACCCGGGCGGCTATCGAGCTCGCCAAGGACTGGCGCGGCGACCGTTATCTGCGGCGCCTCGAAGCGCTGCTGCTCGTGGGTGACACCAAAAACCTGTTCGTGATCTCAGGCAACGGCGACGTCATCGAGCCCGACCACGACGTCGTGGCCATCGGCTCTGGCGGACCCTTTGCGCAGGCCGCGGCGCGCGCGCTCATCGAGAACACGGAGCTCGACGCGCGCAGTGTCGTCGAACGCTCGCTCCACATCGCCGCCGACATCTGCATCTACACGAACCGCAACCTCGTGATCGAGGAGTTGAAGTGACGCCACGCGAAATCGTTTCCGAACTCGACAAACACATCGTCGGCCAGGGCGCCGCCAAGCGCTCGGTGGCCATCGCGCTGCGCAATCGCTGGCGCCGCATGCAGATCGAAGATCCGCTGCGCCAGGAGATCACGCCGAAGAACATCCTGATGATCGGTCCCACGGGCTGCGGCAAGACCGAGATCGCGCGCCGGCTCGCGCGGCTCGCGAAAGCGCCGTTCGTGAAAGTGGAAGCCACCAAGTTCACCGAAGTGGGCTACGTGGGCCGCGAGGTGGATTCCATCATCAAGGACCTGGCCGAAGTCGCGGTGAAGATGACGCGCGATGAAGAAATCGCCAAGGTGCGCGACCGCGCAGCGGATGCTGCCGAAGAGCGCGTGCTCGATGCGCTTCTGCCTTCCCCGAAGATGATGGGTTTCTCCACCGACGGTGAACCCACCCCGCGCGATGCCGAGACGCGCCAGAAATTTCGCAAGATGCTGCGCGAAGGTGCGTTGAATGACCGCGAGATCGAGCTCGACCTGCGTGCCATTCCTCCCGGCGTGCAGATCATGGCGCCGCCCGGCATGGAAGAGATGCAGGAGCAGCTCAGCAGCATGTTCGCCAATCTTGGCGGTGCGCGGACCAAGCCGCGCAAGCTCAAGGTGAAAGAAGCGCAAAAGCTGCTCATCGAAGAGGAAGCCGGCAAGCTCGTCAACGAAGAAGAGCTGCGCGCCAGGGCGCTCGCGAATGCCGAGCAGAACGGCATCGTGTTCATCGACGAGATCGACAAGATCGCGCGCCGCCAGGAAACCATGGGCGCCGATGTGTCGCGCGAAGGCGTGCAGCGGGATCTGCTGCCGCTGGTCGAGGGCAGCACCGTGTCCACCAAGTACGGACAGATCAAGACGGACCACATCCTGTTCATCGCCTCGGGTGCGTTCCACATGTCCAAGCCCTCGGACCTGATTCCGGAGCTGCAGGGGCGCTTCCCGATTCGCGTGGAACTCACCTCGCTGGGCGTCGACGACTTCGTGCGTATCCTCACGGAGCCCGATGCGTCGTTGACGGCGCAGTACAAGGCACTGATGGGTACCGAGAAGGTCGAGGTCAACTTCTCAACCGACGGCGTGCGCCGTATCGCCGAGATCGCCTTCAGCGTGAATGAGAAAACCGAAAACATCGGTGCGCGCCGGCTGCACACCGTCATGGAGCGGCTGCTCGAAACCGTGTCGTTCGACGCCGCGGAAAAAGGCGGCACATCGGTTGCCATCGACGCCGCCTACGTGGAAGAGCATCTCGGCAATCTCGCCAAGGATGAAGACCTCTCCCGCTACATTCTGTGAAGAGGGTGGTGCCGGGC
>DASTTJ010000180.1:0-2864 GCA_035760205.1 Steroidobacteraceae bacterium
CACCGGGCGATCAAGTACGAGAAGGCGCGGAGCTGCTCACTTTCCTGGATCAATAGGCGGCGTCAGCCGGGAAAATCCAGCATCGCGTCCTGGACGTTCGCTGCCTTGCCCGTGGCGAATGTCGCTCCGGCTCCGCCCCCCGTGTAGATGAAGCCGACGAGGTGATCGTCTGCGGCCAGGCCCAATGCCTTTTTCACTTCGGTGTCGTACGCGGCCTCACCGGTTTTCCAGGCGGCGACATAACCCAGCGTATGCAATGCCAGCAGGATGTTCTGTGCGGCCGCGCCGGCCGCCAGGATTTGCTCGATGGCCGGCACCTTGGTGCCCGGGACGATGCGGCAGGCGACGACGACGATGAGCGGTGCGCGCAGAGCCTTGTCACGCTCTCGCTGAAGATCGCCTTCGCTCAGCAAGGGAACGCGGCGCAACGCGGAGGCCGCCAGCATCCCGCCAAACTTCTGTCGCTGGTCACCGTCGATGAGCATGAACCGCCACGGGCGCAGGCGGCCATGGTCGGGTGCGCGCACCGCGGCCTGCAGCACCGTGGCCAGGTGTTCTTTCGTGGGTGCCGTATCGCCGTAGGTCTTGGCGGTGCTGCGCGTGATCAGCGCTTCGATGGCTTCCATGAGTAGCTAGATCAGCGAGTGATAGACGTTCTGCACGTCATCATTCTGCTCGAGCGTGTCGATGAGCTGCAGCACTTCGGTGGCCTGCGCTTCGGGGAGTTCCACCGGAGTGGTGCAGATGTACTCGTGGGTTGCCGACAGCGGATGGATGCCGCGCTTCTCGAGCGCCTCCTGCATGTGGCCGAACTCGGGGAACAGGCAACGCGCCACGATCTGCGGTTCGCCTTTTTCGCCGGCGCTGTCACCCATTTCGTCGAGCCCGTGATCGATGAGGTAGAGCTCGAGGTCGTCGTGGTCGATGCCCGCCGGGTTCAGACGGAACACACCCATCTTGCGGAACTGGAATGCGACGCTGCCGGTGCTGCCGAGATTGCCGCCGCCCTTTGAGAGGATGGCGCGCACCTGTGCCACCGTGCGCGTGGGGTTATCGGTTGCGGCCTCGACGAGGATGGCGACGCCATGCGGGGCGTAACCTTCGTAGATGATCTGCTCATAGTTGGCGGCATCCTTGCCCGCGGCGCGCTTGATGGCGGCCTCGACCTTGTCCTTGGGCATGTTGAGGTTGCGGCTGTTCTGTACCGCGCGCCGCAACGCCGGGTTGGAGTTGGGGTCCGACCCACCGGCCTTGACGGCCATGTTGATGTCTTTGGCGATGCGTGCGAACTGCTTGGCCATGCGGTCCCAGCGCGCGAACATCGTGTGCTTTCTGACTTCGAAGATTCTGCCCATAGGGCGCGAATTCTGGCAGCAATAATGGGGACATTCCTCATTTTCTTGTCACAAACGCTCGCCTCGATTGAGCGCTCGTGGGCGCGTTCGTTTGTGACAAGAAAATGAGGAATGTCCCCATTATTCATTATTTGGGGGCGGGGACGTCGCGCACGGGGATGGTGATGTTGCAGACGTCGGTGTGGCCGGCGGGCACGACGTACCAGTCGTCGCGGCGGTTACGGCGCGACTCAACGTAGCGCGTGAACAGCGGCGTATCGGTGCGCAGCACCTCTAAGGACGTACGCTCGCTCACCGGCACGTCCGCGGCGAGACGGATGGACTTGATGGGGGCGCGCTGCTCGGGCTTTTCATAGAAACCCAGCGCGCCGGTGCCGCGCGGCAGCGAAGCCAGCAGTTCCATGCCACGCAATACGCGGCCGGCACTCACGATGTTGCGATCGAGCTGGCGGGGAGGATTGCCGATGACGACATACAACTCGGCGCCGCTGCCGGTGTCCGGTGGATTATCCCGCCCGACGCCGAGCACGCCGTAGCAATGCGCGATCCAGGATTTTCCGGATGCGGTGCCCTCGGTGCCGACGGGGAAGCCGTCAATCCAGCCTGTTTGCCGGGCGTAACCGTCGGGATCGGGTAGTTTGACGAGAACCAGACCCTTGACCCAGGGCATGACGCTTTCGTCGGGGATCTTGCGCAATGCGCTTTCCGTGGGCCGGGTCTTGTCGACATCGCCCCATTGGGCCACGAAATTGTCCTGTACCCGCACGACGGCGAGGCCGTCGTAAAACTTCTCCGCCACCAATTGTTTGATGTTGGCAACGTGCAGTGGCGCGAACCGCGGCGCCAGCTCGATGATGACGCGTCCGCCGGCAAGCTCCATATAGAGAGTGCTGGCCGGGTCGGGGCGGCGCCAGTCGTCCGCTTTCGCAGATTCCATGACCTGCGACGTGGTGGCCGGCTTCTTGCTCTGGGCGGCGCCAATGGTGGTCCCCGCAATCCCAAGGCAAAGGAACATGAGGCATGCCCGCCGCATCATCGATCGTGCTTCTGCACGCCGATGCGCAGCGTATTGGTGGCGATGCGAACCTCGATGAGGAACATGAGAAATGCAGTGGACAGGCAGACCATCGACGCCACGAACATGATGGCGATGATGGCGCCCACGCTCATGGGCGTGAATTCGCTGGCGAACAGCAACGTGACCACCAGCGCGGTAAGCAGCGCGGAAGTGGTGCACAGGGCGATGGCGCTGTTGATGTACCGGGCGCGGCGCAGGATGACACGCAGGTCGCGGTCGATCTGTTTGAGTTTTTCCTCCTGGGTGGTTTCTTCACGCTTGTCTTCGAGCGTGCGCGCGCGATCCACTATCCGTGAAAGCCGCGTGGTCAGCATGCCCAGGGTAATGCCGACACCGGAGATCAGGAACACCGGTCCCAGCGCCAGCTGGATGAGGTGCGCAACGTTTTCGGTTTGCAGGTCGACGCCAGTCATGAGGCCGAAGTCTGCCAT
>DASTTJ010000181.1:0-12474 GCA_035760205.1 Steroidobacteraceae bacterium
GGCTTGAGCCCCTCACCCACCAGTTCTTCGTTGATATACGGACCGTAGACTTCCGCCGTGTCGAACAGGGTCACGCCCCTATCCACCGCGGCGTGCAGCAACTGGATCATCTCGCCGCGGTCCGCCGGCTTGCCGTAGCCATGGTTCATGCCCATGCAGCCGAGGCCGAGCGCGGAGACTTCCAGTCCGTTGCCAAGAATTCTCTTCTGCATGTTCAAACCTTGTAGCGAAGTGCATCGACCAGCAACGCGCTCGAACCGCATTCCTATTGGCTGTCGGTCTCCGGCCGCCAGCCGCTTGCGATCTGCGCGCTGAGCGTCTCGTGGTTCCAGGTTGCCGAGATCGGGATGCTGCGTTCTTTGTCAGAGAGCTCGCGTTTGGTGACTTTGCGCCAGCCACCCTCGATGACCCACGTCTCAACCTTTCCGTCGGGCAGAACGACTCCCGGCCGGCGAAACCGCTTGGGAACGCTGGGCGGTGAAGACTGCGCCACGACCTCGGCGCGACGCTGGGTCACCGCCAGTGTTGCCGGGAAAAACGTGACGTATCCACCGGCGAAAAAGCCGGCCGCGAAATGGCCCTGTCGGGGATGCAGCGCGGGATTCACGAGAATCGCTTCGCCATGCTCGCGATGTTTGCCGAGAAACTGCACATAACCGAACTGAGTGCCGATGGGCACTTCGAGAATTTCACCACCTAAAAGTCGACTTCGGATATGTACCGCCGTGATCTGGACGCCTGGGAGAGCGGCGATTCTGTCACGACGCCCTGCGCTCCCGCTGGAGCATCGCGTGTAGGCGCCGGTCCTACAGGCAGATGTGGGGAGAAAGAGTGTTCGTGGTACGGTGCCGCCCAGGGCACCGTCATGTGGAATACCATCGCCGCCGATGCCGTCATGGCGTTGCACTTCGCGTTCATCGCTTTTGCGCTGCTCGGGTCATTTCTCGTGCTGCGCTGGCCGCGCATCCTGTGGCTTCATCTGCCTGCGCTCGCCTGGGGCGCCTACATCGAAATCAGCGGCAACATTTGTCCGCTCACGCCGCTGGAGAATCATTTTCGGGAGTTGGCAGGCGAAGGCAGCTTCTACGGCGGCTTCGTGACCCACTACCTGGGGCCCATCATCTATCCGCAGAATCTCACACGGAATACGCAGTACCTCGCGCTCGCCGTCCTTCTTACGGTCAACCTATGCGGCTATGCACTGGTATGGCACCGGCATCTGCGACGTCGAGGGTGAATGATGCAAGCGCGTTGAGTCTTGCGGCGTCGAATTTCTCGAGCGGTTCGGGGTGCGCAAACAGAAAACCCTGCGCATGGTCCACGCCCAACTCACGCAGGATGCGCAGTTGATTCAGGTTCTCTACGCCTTCGGCGACGACGTCTCGCTTGAATGCCTTGGTGAGTTCGATGATCGATCGGACGATGGCGAGATCCTTGGGTTCGTGTTCGATGCCGGCCACAAAGCTTCGGTCGATCTTCACCTTGTCGATGGCCAACCGCCGCAGCCAGCACAGCGATGAATATGCCGTGCCGAAATCATCGAGGCTGATGCCAACGCCGAGCGCGCGAATTTCCCCGATGGCGGCCGCCGCGCGCGCCAGGTCGACCATCAATGCCGTCTCGGTAATTTCGATCGTGAGCGCCTGCGCCGGCAGCCCATTGCGCATCAACTCCATCTGAATGGCTTCGGCAGTTCCAGGCAGCAACACTTCGGGCGCCGCCATATTGACCGTGATTCCGAGCTGCTCGAGGCCTTCCTGCGCGCGCAGGCGCGCCAGCGAGTTGCATGCTGCGGCGATCACGCGCCGTCCCAGCTCGAGCATGACGCCGGAGTCGATCGCAACCTGGATGAATGCGTCCGGCGCCAATACGCCAAGCCGCGGATGACGCCAGCGCAACAGCGCTTCGAGCGACATCCCGCCATCTCTCGAAAGCGGAACGATCGGCTGGAAATGCAGATCGAATTCCGCGGCATCCAGGGCGCGTCGCAAATCCTGTTCGAGCGATAGGCGTCCACGCATGCTCTGACGCATGGCCGTCGTGAACGGTGTCGCACGGTCGCCGCCCGCCGTACGCGCCTCGTGGCAGGCCATCTGTGCTTCGATCAATACAGCCTCGGCATCTTGCTCTGACTCCGAACAAATGAGCGCATAACCTGTGCTCAGCGTGAAGAAGAGGCGCTGCCCCTCGCTCTGCAGAGGTGAGGTGACCGCCGCGGTGAATTGCGCAACGAAACGCGGAACGTCGTCACTTTCCATGCCGCGCAACAGCAATGCGAATTCGTTGGTAGCGGTGCGTGCGACCAGCGAACCGTCCGGCGTCGCCGCCACGAGCCGCGCAGCGAACTGACGCAGCAGATGCTGCATTCGCCGGATTCCGAGTGAACTTGCGACAAAGGCGTGCTGGTCGGCGGAGAGGACGACCACCGCACCGGCCCGGTTGGGATTCTGCAGATAGGCTTCGAGCGCCTGTGCGAGGTGCACCCGATTCGCCAACTGGGAATCTTCGTCGCGCAAAGATCGTTCGAGCAGTTTGTCCTGTGCGCGCTTGGTGTGGTCGCGTTCATAGGCCAGCGCGATCTGCGTCGCCACGCCCGATACGAAGTGTTCGTCCTCCCGGGACCAGGAGCGTTTGGCATCAAACTGTTCGTGGCACAACACGCCGACGTATCGCCCAAACGCACGCACCGGCACATCGAGTAGTGAGAAAACGCCCAGCGGCTCGAGGTATGACGCTGAAAACTCGCGCGTGCGCGGGTCGTTGCGCGCATCGTCCACGGCGATGACCAGCTCCAGGCACAACGCATCGAAGTAGGTCGGGCAGTCGGAGCGCTTCAGCAGCGTGGGGCCGAGTGCACGCGCGCCATCAACATTGAAGACATGCTCGCAACGGATGGAGGAGTAGTTGGTGTCGACCGTCCAGAAGCTGACGCGGCCGACATCCAGCGTGGCGGCGAGAATCCTGAGCATGCGATCGATCGTCTTGTCGAGATCGTCGAATGGCTCATCGAGCAACATATGGAAGGCACGGCGATAGTCTACGCAGCGCTTCTCCGCCGCCAGCAGACGCTTGCCGGTACCTCGAGCCATGCCCCTCGCCTTTGCGTGGCTGATTTCGCACCACTCTACCGCCGCTTTGCCCCCGCTGGCCACATCGCCTTCACAAAACGAACGCGAAAAGGACTCCCGCGACAAACAATGCCCATGAGACTGCGTACAGCCAGACGCTGATGCGGCGCAGGCGCATGCAACTACGCGCAGCGGCGGGCTCCACCGGACAAGGCAGGCCGCGCGCCCGCCAGATCAGCACGCCACTCGCCGCAAGCAATGTGCCCGCGACCAGGAATACGCCCACCTTATGTTCCGACAACCAGACGAGCTGCGGAAACGATGAGACCAGGCCCGCCAGCACCGCCCCGGCGCCCAGCGACACCAGCACCACCGGCAACACGCAGCACACCAGCGTCGCCGTACTCGCTAACAACGTGCCGAATGCCACTCCCACATTGCGCCGAAGCGGATCGATCACTTCGCGTCCTTCTTGAGTGCCGTACGGATGTCTGTCATCGAGCGTTGTGTGCGCGCGATGCCTTTGACGTCATAGCCGGCATCGGTAAGCGCCTGCGTGAGCTCCGCGTCGGAGATGTCCTGGCCGGGCCGCGTCGCAATGGCGACCAGCTTGTCTTCCAGACTTACTACCACGTCTTCCGTCGCCGGGTTCTTGCGCAGCGTCTTCTCGATGCCTTGCGCGCAAAAGCCGCACACCAGGCCGTAGACCTTCATCTCGATGGTATCGGCGGCGGCCGTCGCGCTGAGCACGGCGAAAAAACCCGCGAGCAATATTTTCTTCATGTGATTGACCTCAATTTCAAAAGTTGATCATGGCCATGGCTTGCAGCTTGCCGTCGTCCGTCACGCCGGCTTCTATCCAGCCGGCTCGTTTGAACAGCCGCAGCATCAAGGCCCACTCGGTTCCGTCTTGGATCTCGCCCGTGACGCGCCGCGCCTGCACCACCACCCACGTGGCAAGCGTGTCGTAGTCATGTTCATAGGGTGCGAGGCCTAACTGCAGCGTGTCGATGCGATGCGAGAAGTCCGCCGATCGATACAGGTCCGTCTTGAGCGAGGAGTACACGCGACGGGTTTCGTAGTCGATCTGAGCGCCGGCATTGCCGGTGAACGAGTGATCGTTGGACTCGCTGACGTACGCCTGCCCCGCGCTGCCCCAGACGAACACATTGGCCTGCGCGGATTCCATGTTCCATCGCTTCGCCAGGTAGTTGACGCGCACGTAGGCGATCTCTCGTCGACGATCGTCGATATCGCTTTCGAGCTTGAGATAGCCCGGACCCAGCGACAGAAAGTATTTGGGCGCGTAGAAGACCTGCGCCTCCTTCATGGTGCCGGCGCCGTATTCCGCCATCACCGTCGTGCCGTGTGAGAACGCGATGGGCTTTGCGCCCGCGGCTTCAGGCATCAGCGCCAGCAGGATGACGCCTGCGCGTATCGAACTAACAAGGTTCATGGAACCCTCCGTTATTGCATGATCAATCGGCAAGTGCCTGATCAGCGGATCGGAGGGGGTTTCAGCGGCGGGTCGGAAAGTGTGTGGAGAAGTTCGGAAGGATCTGCATTCACGCGCAATGACGGCACTGCCGTGCGCGGGAAAATTCGGGTGTCAGGAAGCGCCAAGACCGCGAGCGTGCATGTGGTCAGGCAATCCCTCAGCGAATCCATGCCGTCCGGGCAGCAGGGGCAAGCATCTGTGTCCGCGCCCGCGCCCGCGACTGCCATGCCCATCATTTCGGCGCAAGGCATGGCGTCGGCCCGCTCGGCTGCGGGCAACGCGCTGGCGAGCGGCGCGGCCGCCAAGAGCTGCGCCACCACGAGTACTCGAACCAGGATGCGTTTGCAGAGATTCACGGGCTAACATAGTCCTCTGCGTATGGGACCGCCAGAAGCGCCGTTTTGTTTCATCGACTGCGTCAAATTGAACGGCGCCGCTATTGCACCGCGAACTGCCATTTGACCGTCAGCGTGGCGCACTCGCCGGTCTGCGACAGCGCCTGCCAGGTCTGATCGTGCATATCGGCAATAGCAATAAGTAGACAATATCGGCATTGCCGATATACTGCGGATATCGCTCATACCGATAACCGCACATGCACCTCATCAACACTCCAAAGCAGATCGGCGCCAACCTCTCGAGCCGCCGCAAGCATCTCAAACTTTCACAAACGGATGTGGCGTCGCGGCTGGGCTTGAGCCAGAACCGCCTGTCCGAGCTCGAGTCGCGACCCGAGACTCTGACTGTCGAGCAGCTGCTCGCGCTGCTCAACGTGCTCGGCCTCGAAATGAGCCTGCACGAGCGCGACGCCGCCGGCAAAACCAAAGTTGAGTGGTAGATGGCGCGCGGCGCAAAAGCGCTGGCGGTCTGGGCTAATGGAGTGCGCATCGGGCTCTGGCGCCTGCCCTCGCGTGGCGCCATGGAGTTCGAATACGACGAAACGTGGCTGCAGGCCAATGAGTCGCGCCCACTGTCACTCTCCTTGCCGCTGACGCTTCACCGCGTCGCTCACAAGGGGCCCGCGGTCGAAGCCTATTTCGACAACCTTCTGCCCGACAGCGAGCCTATACGCCGGCGATTGCAGGATCGCTTCCACACTGCCTCCGGCAGCGCGTTCGACCTGCTCGCCGCCATCGGCCGCGATTGCGTGGGCGCCGTGCAACTACTGCCCCCGGATGCGCCCCCCACGGATCTGCGCAAGATCGAAGCGACGGCGCTCAGCGAATCGGCCATTGCCCGCAAGCTTGTCGGCGTCACCGCTCCCAACAACCCTGCCGGCGATGATTCCGAGTTTCGAATCTCCATCGCCGGCGCGCAGGAAAAGACCGCATTCCTGAAGCACCACGGACGTTGGTGCCTGCCCCACGGCTCCACGCCCACCACGCACATCTTCAAACTTCCGCTCGGGCTCGTCGGCAATCGGCAGGCCGACATGCGCACCTCGGTTGAAAACGAGTGGCTGTGCGCGCGCATCGTCGCGGCGTTCGGTATCCCGGTTGCCCGCTGCGAGATCGGTGAATTCGGCGCGACCAAAGCGCTCATCGTCGAGCGCTTCGATCGCACGCTGCATTCCAGCGGCAAGTACTGGTTGCGCATCATGCAGGAAGATTTCTGCCAGGCCACCGGCACGCCCTGGCACCGCAAGTATCAGTCTGACGGCGGACCCGGATTGACGGAGCTCGCACGCATCCTGCGCAGCTCCGCGCAATCTCAAACAGACCTGACAACCGTCTTTCGCGCGCAGATTCTCTTCTGGATGCTGGCCGCCACGGATGGTCATGCCAAGAACTTCAGCATCCGCATTCTGCAGGGTGGCGCATTCCAGCTCACACCGCTGTACGACGTGCTCTCCGCCTGGCCAGTCATCGGAAAGAAAGCGAACGAGATTCCGCTCGAGAAAGTCCGGCTTGCCATGGCATTGCCCGGCCAGCGGCCTCACTACCTGCTCAAGAGCATCCAGCGCCGGCACTTCGAGGCATTGGCGAAGCGTATGGGCATCGAAGCCGAAGCTGAGAAACTGATCGACGAGATGATGACCAGTACGCCAACGGCGATCCAACAAGTACAGCAAGGATTGCCCAAAGGCTTTCCGCAGGGATTGCTCGACCGCGTGCTCGGTGGGCTGGAACG
This sequence comes from Steroidobacteraceae bacterium, assembly GCA_035760205.1. Taxonomy (GTDB): domain Bacteria; phylum Pseudomonadota; class Gammaproteobacteria; order Steroidobacterales; family Steroidobacteraceae; genus CADEED01. Next base: position 6,697 of record DASTTJ010000181.1, read on the forward strand.
ATCATCTCGCACGCTTGGAAGTGCGCGGGTTATGTAAGACCCGATATTTGCGAGAAATCCTGAGCCGGTTTCCCGGGTTTTGCCGCGTTGGTCCTACGGGCAACAACCAGGTGAGCAACATGCGTTCGGGACTTTGTTTGATTCTGTGCGTATTCAGCTTGTTAGCCGGTTGCGGCGGTGGTGACGGCGGCGGTACGACCCCTCCTCCTCCGGCTCCACCAGCGGCAGCCCCGCCACCGCCGCCAGTCGTCGGCGCGAGCGGCGGCACCGTCACCGAATCCAGCGGCGCCTCGATCGTCATACCTGCCGGAGCGTTGAGCGCCAACACCACGATCCGCATTGCGCGGGATTCCACAGGGGCCCCTGCGCTTCCCTCGGGATTGACCGCGGCCGGCAACATGTACGTCATCACGCCGCACGGCGGTGATTTTGCGGAAGGCGTGGAAGTGCGCCTGCCGGCGCCAAACGTGACGCTGCAGCCGAATCAGCAGTTCAAGATTGCCAAGGCGCAGCCCGGCGAAGAATGGGTGGTGCTCGAGGACACCGAGCTCACTGCGGATGTGCTCAGCACCAAAGTGGGCAACTTTTCGTTCTTCCAGGTGGTCGTCGTGACCTATCTGCTCCCGATCGCGCAGATCCCGCCACTTGCGGTGACGACCTCAATGTCGTGCGACCCGATGTGCGGGACGCTGATTGGTCCTGTCACCGTCACCTTTACCGTCACCAGCAACAACGGACAGTCCTCAAACAGCTGTGCCAGCCCCGAATGGGCCATCTTCGCGAGCCCCGGCAACATCTACTATGGGACGGGCACGCGGCGCATGACAATTCCTCCCACGGGTGGAGCTGTCACGCTCACGGTGGAGCCAGGCCTTTACTCGAGTTATCGCTTCGGTGTCGGAAGACGGTGCTCGACCTACGGCTCCTGGAGCCGGTTTGGCTACGACACCGAACGAAGTGTCAACTGGGCAAGCCTGCCGAACTACCCGGACATCTATATCCAGCAGAGCCAGACCCCCACACAGCTTGACGTGGTGGAAGGTTACGCAGCGAACGTGGACGCCGTGTTGAGCGGCGGCGCAACGGAACTCATCAATGCCGAATACACGGTCCCCACTCGCGAGAACCGTGCCGTCATCGAATGGGAACGAAGCGATGATGCGGGCCGTTCATGGCGCGTGGTCGCACGCTCGTTCCAGGACGAAGCGAATTCCCTCCCCGGTGGTGTCGGCATTCCGTGGCGCTACTGGGGCGTTCGACATGGCTTCATTGCAACGTCCGCGGACCAGGGCGCGTTGATTCGTCTGCGTGCCTGCTACACGCCGCCCACGGGCGCGGCAACACCCTGCAGGATCAGCCGGAACGTGCTCATCAACGTTCTGCAACAAAGCGGGCTTCCCTTGATCCTGGAGTCGCCGCGTTCCTCACTGGTGAGGACCGGTCAGACGGCCAACCTGGCGGCGACGGCGACCGGCTTGCCCGCACCCACACTGCAATGGCAGTCTCGCCCCGCCAACTCCAGCGGCGCATGGATCAATGTGACTACGGGCACGGGACCCACATCGTCCAACTACACGACCGCCGCGCTGGCACCGAGCGACAACGGCACACAGTTCCGCATGGTTGCCACCAACGCGCTGGGCACTGCGACCAGCGGCATTGCCACCGTGTCCGTCAGCGACCTCGACATCGCGCCTTCGATTACCACGCAACCTGCTAGCTTGAGCGTCGCCTCGGGCAGCGATGCCGTCTTCGCGGTCGACGCGCTCGGCACCGAAGCGCTGAGTTATCAGTGGTTCGCCAACGGCACCGCCATCGCCGGGGCTAACAATCCCGTGCTTCGGATTCCGGGCGTCACCGTCGCGAACGCCGGTAGTTATACCGCGGCCGTGAGCAACAGCGCGGGCAGCGTCACGAGCAACTCTGCGATCCTGTCCGTCACGGCCGGCACGCCGTCCGCGATCGCTCCCTCCATCGTCACCCAACCGGCAAGCGTCACCGCGAATGCCGGCAGCACCGCCACCTTTGCGGTCGGTGTCGACGGCACCGGGCCCTTCACGTTCCAGTGGCGTCGCGATGGCGCGAACATCGCCGGCGCCACCAGCGCCGTGCTCACGTTCAACTCCGTCGGACTGCCCAATGCCGGCAGCTTCTCCGTGGTTGTCACCAACAGCGCCGGGTCGGTCACCAGCGGCAACGCAGTGCTCGACGTGACGACGGAAAGCACGCCAACCGCGCCGAGCATCACCTCACAACCCGCCACGCTCATCGTGCCGTACCGCGGTTCGGGCGTGGTCGCCGTCGGCGCGACCGGCAGCGGACCGCTTTCCTATCAATGGTCGCGCAACGGCGCGGAGCTTCCGGGCGCCACGTTGCCGGTGCTGGACTTCAGAATCGTGGTCGATGCGGACGTCGGCACGTACACCGTCACGGTCACCAACAGCGTGGGCGCAACGGTTAGCCAGTCGGCCAGCATCATCCTGTTGGGCGCACCGGTGATCACCCAGCAGCCGGCGGACGTGTCCGCGATCGAGGGCGCGAACGCCACCTTCTTCGTGGCCGCCAGCAGCTCCGGACTTCGCTACCAGTGGTCGATGAACGGCAACCCGATACCCGGCGCCATTGCCGCGACATTCAACACGGGCCCTCTCGTGAGCGCGAACTCGGGTGCCGTGTACAGCGTGCTCGTCTACAACGGTGCGGGCCTGGTGTTCAGCCAGGGTGCAGTGCTCACGGTGCAGACCCTCCTCGCGCCAACCATCACGCAGCATCCGCAGAGCGTCACCATCCAGCCCGGCCTGCAGGCCGAAATGTGCGTGACCATCGCTGGAACGCCCACGTTCGATCTGCAGCTACAGCGCTGGACCGGATCCTCGTGGGCGCCCGGGATCGACGTGCTCGTGAATGGCAACAGCCAGGTTTGCTACTACACCGACGTGCTCAACCTCGCGGACAACGGCGCGCAGTTTCGCTTCCTCGTCGACAACCCGGCGGGCGAAGTGGCGAGCGATACGGCGACGGTAACCGTCCAGGCACCGCCCGTCACCGTCGTCACCGACACCACACTCGTCAGCCGTGCACTGACCGGCGGCCCGCCTAACAACATCAGCTACCAGCCATCGATCTCGGCTGACGGCCGATATGTGGCCTTCGTTTCGATTGGCACCAATCTGTCGGAGGATACTGTCCGCAACGGCAATGCTTACGTACGCGACATGCTGACCGGTGTCACCCGCCTCATCAATTACAACTATGACGGCGATGAATCTTCGCTCGGGGTACTGAACGTCAAGCTGTCCTCGAACGGCCGTTACGCGATCTTCTCTTCGCGCTCAGGAGACCTGGTACCCGGCGACACCAACAACAGCGTGGATGTCTTCCGTCGCGATCTGCTCACCGGAACCAATGAGCGACTGAACCTGCTGCCGAACGGCGATGAGCATGAATACGGCGTTAGCGGCGGCGGCAACGCTGACGTTCAGCTCGACATCTCGGCCGACGGAAACGCGGTGATATTCCTGTCTGGCTATAACCTGGTGGGTGAGCCGGATGACGGGTACTACCATCTCTACTACCGCAACGTACAGACCGGAACCACGCGACATATCGCCGGCAGCACCCAATATTCCGTCGCCTACAGCGCGCTCTCGGGCGATGGCCAGTGGGTCGCCTATGCGCTTGGCGCCACTTCTGGAACACAGTCCATTCAGCTCTATGACGTGGAAGCGTACGACCACTTGAGTGTGTTCAGTTTCGACGTGTCGGTGGCACCTACCGGATTGCGCCAAGGCATGAGCGTCTCGAGCAACGGGCGATACGTCGCCTTTGCGGCCGTCGCGCCTGACCTGCTCGGCTCGCCATACAACCACGTTCTCGTGGCCGACCGCATCACTCAAACCGCCGTCGTCGCCAGCGTGAACCTCGGCGTTTTAGCCGACGGCAACAGCGGCTATCCGGAGATATCCGGCGATGGCCGGTACGTGATGTTCTCATCCATCGCGCCGTCGCTTACTAACAATCTCGCCACGGCCTTTACGCCGTACGTCGTCATCCGCGATATCGTGGAAGAGAACACCTCCGTTGCATCGTTGCGCAGCAACGGCACCGAAGTATCGGCCGGCCTTTACGTCAACGACCAGCATGCGTTGTCTGAGAATGGCGCCACGCTAACATTCGTGACCGACTACAACGTCATGGCCGGGCAGATGTTCGGTGACCAGGTGTTCGCTGCGCCACGGCCGAACTGACGCTCCACTCGCTGACGTTCGCGCCTGATTTGCCCATTCACGCGCCTGCACGGCGCGCTGTCGCCAGATGCCGTCGCGGGCAAATGGCGACGTAAGTCAATGGCTGGCGGGGTATGTGGGCAGCCCACTGACTGTGGCGCCACGCCTGCTTGCGTACGCTTCACCCATGACAGTCCTGGTTCTCAGAAAGAGCGTGGACGACGAACGAATCGGCGGTCCGTATGCGTGTGCAGATCCGAACCAAATTGCGCGGATCGTCGGCGTGCTGACACTCGAAGAACGCGTGGCACATCTACTCAGCGCCAACGAAGCCGTCAGGGTCAACGAGGATGGGCAGATACGTGTATTTCGTGGCGAGGAGCTGGTGGGTTATCTCGTGATCCTCGGCACCGAGTAACAGGCGCCCCCGTAGAGCGACGGGCCGGAAAACCGCCCGGCGGCAAATCCCGGCCGGCCGCGCATATATAAGAGTGCGGATTTCCGGGTCTAAGTCGCTGATTCATTGGGATTGCTTGACGAGCGCGGGCCGCTCGTTAAGAATGCGCGCCCTCTTGGTTCTCGGTTCCCTGGTAGCTCAGTTGGTAGAGCGTCGGACTGTTAATCCGTTGGTCGTTGGTTCGAGTCCAACCCAGGGAGCCACTTCACTTTTGTTCTCACGGTCTCGCACCGCCCGACGTTCCCGCTGGAACGTCCTTCCCCCGCCTCGCTTGCTGCAGCAACACTTCAACTCCCAGGCCGCAGTCCATCCTTTCCCCCGCCCAGCGATTCACCAGCTTTCCGGCCGGTAGCTGCGTCCAATCGCCGAGCGGCTGTGTGAAGCCTGGCGCGACGCTGTCGACCGCACTGCCGTTCGGTTTCCGAAACCTCAAAGCACCGTCATCAAGGACATCGATGCGAATGCCGCCCTCGTGCACGACGCGATGGTGAAACCGGCAGAGCGAGACGAGGTTGGACGGCTTCGTCTCGCCGCCGTTGGCCCAGTGCTCGATGTGATGCGCGTCGATGTAGCGCGTGTTCGCGCAACCGGGAAAGCGGCAGCCCTTGTCGCGCGCATTGAGCGCGCGGCGCAGCGGCGAGGAGATCGTCCGCGTCTTGCGACCGACATTCAGCGGCTCGCCGTCATCGTTCTCGACAAGAGCAATGACGCTCGCATCGCAGGAAAGGCGACGGGCGGTCTCCGCAGGCATCGAAGGACCCTGTTCGAACTCGCAGCATCCCGCGGTGCGGTCTCGCAAGGTTTCGGCGGCCACATGCACCACGATCTGATATCGCTCAGCGCCGGCGGCTTCGATTGCGCCATGTGCCAGGAAGCTCTCGGCAACCACGGCTAGAGCATCCGCGCGGCGCGCGCTGAACGAAACCCGCTGCTCCGACGTTCCAGCGGGAACGTGCCTCGGTAATTCCTGGGCCGCGAGGTCCAGCGCTTTCATGATCCGTGCGCCGGCCTCCGCTGGCAGCCGGCAGTTCAGCACGAGCGAGCCGTCATCGTCGTATCGAAAGCTCACCGCCCGGTTTTGCTGCTGCCAAGCCT